>NZ_JACIUW010000006.1:0-268302 GCF_014145825.1 Stenotrophomonas sp. I18B00994
GGCCGCTGGCCGGCAACCTCAGGTTGCATGTCTCCATGAGGTTGCCGGCCAGCGGCCGGCACTACCAGGCCCGGTCAGCGCTTCTTCTTCGCCTTGCCCTGCTCGGCCGGGCCGATGGTCTGCTCCAGCCAGCGCTCGCTCTCGGCCAGCATGGTCATGATCGATTCGCGTGCGCGGTAGGCGTGCGATTCGTTCGGCAGCATCACCAGCCGCGCGGTGCCACCCAGGCCCTTCACCGCAGCAAACATGCGCTCGCTCTGGATCGGGAAGGTGCCGGAGTTGTTGTCGTCCACGCCGTGGATGAAGAGGATCGGGTCCTTGATCCTGTCGGCGTAGTTGAACGGCGCCATCTTCTGGTAGACGTCCTGCGCCTGCCAGTAGTTGCGCTCCTCGGCCTGGAAGCCGAACGGCGTGAGTGTGCGGTTGTAGGCGCCGCTGCGCGCGATACCCGCCTTGAACAGGCGCGTATGCGCCAGCAGGTTGGCGGTCATGAACGCACCGTAGGAATGGCCACCAATGGCGATGTGATCGCGATCGGTCACGCCACGGCGCACCACTTCATCCACCGCTGCCTGCGCGTTGGCCACCAGCTGTTCGATGTAGGTGTCGTTCGGCTCCTTGTCACCCTTGCCGATGATCGGCATCGACGGGCTGGCCAGCACCACGTAGCCCTTGGCCAGGAACGCCTGCGGGCCCCAGTAGCTGACCGCGTTGAAGCGGTACGGCGAATCGGTCACCTGGCTGGCTGCGGCTGCGCTCTTGAACTCACCCGGGTAGGCCCACATCAGCAGCGGGCGCGGGCCGTCGCGCTTCGGGTCATAGCCCGGCGGCAGCAGCAGGGTCGCGGTCAGGTCGACGCCGTCCTTGCGTTTGTAGCGGATCTGCTCCTTCTGCACGCCCTTCAGCTGCGGCAGCGGATGGGCGAAGTGGGTCAGCGCACGCGGCGCAGCACCGGCATCGGCCAGCGACTGCACGTAGAAGTTGGCCGGCTCGTCCGGGCTCTCGCGGCTCAGCAGCAGCGAGCTGCCCTGGTTATCCAGCAATGCCACCGGCAGCGAATAGCTCGGCGCCTGCGAGTGGAACAGGCGGGTTGCCTTGCCCGTGGCGATGTCGAAGCGGTCCACGAACGGACGATCGCCTTCCGGCGATGCACCGGCACCGGCCAGATACAGGCTGTTGCCATCGGCGCTGGTCTGCAGCAGCGAGCGCCCGCGGTCGTCGCTGGACAACAGCGGTCGGCCCGGATCGGAATAGCGGTCCTGCGCATCGCGGTCCCACAGCAGGCGCGGCTCGGCACCGGCGTTGTCCGGGGCGATCAACCAGGTCTTGGTCCTGCGGGTCTTCCACCACGATTCGGTCAGCAGGGCCAGGTCACCGCGTCCCCAGCTGATGCCGGCCAGGCGGCTGCCAAGCTGGGCCAGGGTGACCGGCGGTTTGTCGAACGGCGCGGCCTGCATCAGCACCGCATCGCGCACCTTGGCGTCCCTGTTCGGGTCGCCGCCGTCCTGCGCTTCGGCCCAGACCAGGGTAGCGTCGGCATCACCACGCCAGCGGATGTCGCGCACGCCGGTCACTTCGGCGTCGTTGCCGGTCGGCAGACCTTCCACCAGCGGACGCACGGCCACCGTGTGCACCAGCTTGCCGCTGGCACGGTCGATCACTTCAATGCGGCGCGGGAAGCTGTCCACCGGCACCACGTATGAATACGGGCGCTGCACCGGCTGGCGCAGCACGAAGCGGCCATCGGGCGATACCGAGAAGCCCATGAAGATGCCGGCCGCGCCGATCGCGCGGGTACTGCCATCCAGGCTGACTTCCATCGGCTGGGTGGTCGCGTAATAATCGAACTGGCGCGCGTCGGCCTCGTTCTTCAGCAGGTCCTGGTAGGTACGGATCGACACCACGCCGCCGCCCTGGCTGGTCTGCTGCACGGCCGGGCCGGTCGGAATGCCGTCGGCGGCCGGGGCCGCACCGAGGTTGGCCGGGCGGGTGAACACCACCAGGCCGCGGCTGTCCGGCAGCCACTGGTAGCCGCTGCCGATCACCGTGTTCAGGCCGGCAACCAGGCGGCGGGCACTGCCGCCGGCCACGTCCACCAGCCACAGTTCATTGGCGCCACTGCCGGCGTCGACCTGGTTGAAGGCCAGCCACTTCTGGTCCGGCGACCACGTCACACTGGCGATCGACAGCTTGGCAGGCAGGCCGCTGATCTGCCGCTCCTTGCCGTCGGCCACGTTCATCAGCCACAGCTTCTCGCCGAAGCTGAAGCGGCTGTCGGAGAACGTGCGCGGGTTGATGCGCAGGCCGGCCAGCTTCAGTTCCGGCTGCGCCACCACCTGGATCGAAGGCAGCGACGGCATCTGCATCATCGCGGCCACGTCGCGGCGCGGCGACAGGTACAACGAGGGTGCACGCGGCGCGTCCACCACCGCCTGCAGCGCGGCCGACGGCAGTTCGTAGCCGTTGACGCCCTGGGCCTGTGCGGCCACCGGCTGCGGCGCTGCGGCCCAGGCCAGCGGGGCCGCCGCCAGCAGTCCCATCGACAGGACCAGGCCGGTCCAGCGCCGAGTACGGCGCGCGTGCATGCTCATCGTTCCACCTGTGTGATGCGTGAAAAAACCGACCTTAACAGGCCATGCACGCGGCCCCATCTGCCGATGGTTGGGTCATCCGGATGTCACGCCGGGGCCGCTATATAATGGGGGTTCTCCCCTGCCGAGGGGCGCTGCGACCGGATCCCACGAGGCCCGGCCAGGCTCGGTAAGGTGGCTTTGTAACAACGGCGCCCGGCTAGATGCGAGCATCCGCTCGTCCACAACCGGAGCACACGAATGAACGCTGTTGCCAAGACCTTCTCCACCGAAGGTGACTACAAGATCCGCGATATCACGCTGGCCGACTGGGGCCGCAAGGAACTGGACATCGCCGAGCACGAAATGCCGGGCCTGATGTCGATCCGCCGCAAGTACCAGGCCGAGCTGCCGCTGAAGGGCGTGCGCGTGACCGGCTCGCTGCACATGACCATCCAGACCGCGGTGCTGATCGAGACCCTGAAGGACATCGGCGCCGACGTGCGCTGGGCCTCGTGCAACATCTTCTCGACCCAGGACCACGCCGCTGCCGCCATTGCGGCCACCGGCACCCCGGTGTTTGCCTGGAAGGGCGAGACCCTGGAAGAGTACTGGGACTGCACCCTGGACGCGCTGACCTTCACCCTGGCCGATGGCACCCTGACCGGCCCGGAGCTGGTGGTGGACGACGGCGGTGACGTGACCCTGCTGATCCACAAGGGCTACGAGCTGGAAAACGGCAGTGACTGGGTCAACACCGCCTCGTCCTCGCACGAAGAACAGGTCATCAAGAACCTGCTCAAGCGCGTCGCCAAGGAACGCCCGGGTTACTGGGGCCGCGTGGTCAAGGACTGGAAGGGCGTCTCCGAAGAGACCACCACCGGCGTGCACCGCCTGTACCAGCTGGCCCAGGCCGGCACCCTGCTGATCCCGGCGATCAACGTCAACGACTCGGTCACCAAGAGCAAGTTCGACAACCTGTACGGCTGCCGCGAGTCGCTGGCCGACGGCCTGAAGCGCGCGATGGACGTGATGCTGGCCGGCAAGGTGGCCGTGGTCTGCGGTTACGGCGACGTCGGCAAGGGCTGCGCGGCCTCGCTGCGTGCCTACGGCGCGCGCGTGATCGTCACCGAGATCGACCCGATCTGCGCCCTGCAGGCGGCGATGGAAGGCTATGAAGTCAACACCATCGAATCGACCCTGGGCCGTGCCGACCTGTACGTCACCACCACCGGCAACAAGGACATCATCCGCATCGAGCACCTGAGCGCGATGAAGGACCAGGCCATCGTCTGCAACATCGGCCACTTCGACAACGAGATCCAGGTCGATGCGCTGGTGTCGTTCGCCGGCATCAAGCACGTCAACATCAAGCCGCAGGTGGACAAGTACATCTTCCCGAACGGCAACGCGATCTTCCTGCTGGCCGAAGGCCGCCTGGTGAACCTGGGCTGCGCCACCGGCCACCCGAGCTTCGTGATGTCCAACAGCTTCGCCAACCAGACCCTGGCACAGATCGACCTGTGGGCGAACAAGGACAGCTACGAGAAGAAGGTCTACCTGCTGCCGAAGAAGCTGGACGAGGAAGTGGCCCGCCTGCACCTGGAAAAGATCGGCGTGAAGCTGACCACCCTGAGCCAGGAACAGGCCGACTACATCGGCGTGCCGGTGGAAGGCCCGTTCAAGCCGGACCACTACCGCTACTGATGCCTGCGGGGTGCCGGCCAGCGGCCGGCACCACCGGTGCATGCAACACACGGAACGGGCGCCTTCGGGCGTCCGTTCTGCGTTTGCGTGTGGCCGTACACCCCGCATCCAGTCCCCACGGTAGATCCACGCCATGCGTGGATGCTCTCCGGCAGTAGGCTCGGTCAAGGCAACGCGCCCAGCGCGCGCTACCATGCCTACATGACCCCGGCCATCAACCTGCTCAAGCGCGAGAAGATCGCCCACACCGTGCGCAGCTACGTGCATGACGCCCACGCCGAATCCTATGGCGGCGAAGCTGTCGACAAGCTCGGCCTCGATCCGGCCCAGGTGTTCAAGACCCTGCTGGCCAGCACCGAGGCACACGAACTGCTGGTGGCGATCGTGCCGGTGGCCGGCCAGCTGGACCTGAAGGCACTGGCCGAAGCCGCCGGCTGCAAGAAGTGCGAGATGGCTGCTGCTGACGCCGCGCAGCGCGCAACCGGTTACCTGGTGGGTGGCATCAGCCCGCTCGGGCAGAAGAAGCGCCTGCGCACCTTCTTGGACGCCAGTGCCGAAGCGCTGCCCAGGCTGCATGTCAGCGCCGGTCGCCGTGGCCTGGAAGTGGAACTGGCACCCACCGACCTGCTGCGCCTCACCGCCGGCCACTACGCTGCCATCGGCAAGTCACGCTGATGCGCTGGCCGTGGTCTGCAGCGCCGATTCCCCGGCTCGACGATGCACAGGCCGATGTGCTGCTGCAGGACCTGTTGTCGCGCGACGCAACGCGCATCACCGATGCCGCCCGCGTTGTCGCACGACTGTTCAGTGCCTCATCGTTGGACGCGTTGAGCGCACATGTGGATCTGATCGAACAACGCTGCCAGGGCATCGCGCTTGGCGGCATGCTGATCAGCAACCAGGCGTATCTGAAGGCCGCCCTGCGTCGGCTGCGTTACTGGCGTGCACGCGAGGGTTGCCTGTGCGCGCTCAACCCCGGCTACCCGTTCTTCGATCCCCGTCGCCTGATTGAACAAGGACAGATGCAGCTGCTCTCGGTGGAAGAGGCTGAGGGCTGCTGGGGCGACTGCCACACCGTCGCCTGCACGCAATGCGGCCAGCATTGGCAGGCCATCGACCGCGAGTACCATTACCCGTGGTGGGAATGGAAAGCTGCCTGAAGGCCAAGCGGCCACGCATGGCGTGGCTCTACTGTGGTCCGCACATTCACGCGATGCGTGGATGACAAATGTTGCTCACGGCCGCCAGTTCGCGTTGTTCTCCCAGAACTCGACGGAACGCCGGTAGGCTTCGCGGTCCAGCGGCACGCCGGATCCGCCCTCGTCCACGCCCAGCGCATTGCGCATCATCGTGATCGGTGCCATCGGTACCTCTTCCGGTTCGGCGGTGTAGATGCAGCCGACGATGCCCCAGTCGGCCTCGATCGGCGAGCCTTCCCTGGCCAGCTGCCCGGCGCTGTACAGGATCACCACCAAGTAGTTCGCACGCGGTGATTCCACGCCCTCGAACCAGCGCACCAGCACCGGTAGTTCCTCACGGTTGCGCGCTTCGTAACCACTGCGCAGCAGGTGGCGGTTGGCCTCGGTGATCGGTACGGTCAGGCAGCGCGTGCTGGTCCAGTTCTCGTAGACGAACAGCTTGCAGAACGGGGCGTAGCCGTCGAGTACCTTCAGTGGCGCATGCGCATTGAGATGTGCCTCGAACTGCTCGGCAGTGCAGTCCTGGATGGTGTTGCCACGCGGCACGCGCGGGAACAGGCGGGGACGGGCGAAATCGGTGAGGACGATGGACATGGCGCGGGTGTGATCAGGAGTTCTGCTGCACAGGGTAACCGCCCCGGAGGCAGACAGGGCCGGATGCCGATGGTCACTGGCGCCAGCGTCCCGCTTGCAGCACCCTGCGGGCGACCCACTACAAGGATCGCCGGCTCATGGATGCAGCATGCGCATTGCCCCGTTCCGCCCACCGTCGGCAGTGGCCGATCGTACTGGTCATCCTCCTGCTGGCGCCGCCATTGCTGTTCGCCGCCGCTCTGCTCTGGCCGCTGTCGGCTCCGCCGTTGCCCGAGCCGGGCAACAGCCGCGTGATCGTCAACGCGCGGGTGGTGGACGTGGCGCGCGGCCAGGTCAGCGAACCCACCACCGTGACAGTGCGCCACGGCACCATCACTGCCATTGGGGAAGATCCGCAGGACGCGCGGCTTCCCGTGCTCGACGCCGGCGGCCGCTGGCTGCTGCCCGGTTTCTGGGACATGCACACCCATGCACTGCAATTGTCGCCGCAGCTGCAGTTCCCGCTGATGCTGGCCAACGGCATCACCGGCACCCGCGACATGATGGACTGCCCGCAGACCACCGATCCGCTGATCGCCTGCGTGGCCGACAAGCGCCGCTGGACCGCACAGGCCATTGCCGGGCAGCAGGTTGCACCGCGCTTCGTACAGATCGCCAGTTTCTACTTCGAAGATCCGTCACTCACGCCGGAGGCCGCCGCTGCGCGTGCACGGACGTACAGCGCGCGCGGGGTCGACGCGTTGAAGGTCTACAACCGGCTGCGTGCGGACACCTATCAGCGGCTGGCCACCGAGGCGCAGCAGCTGCGCCGTCCGTTGGTCGGCCACCTGCCCAAGGCGGTGCCTCTGGACGACGCGGTGCAGGCGGGCCAGCGCAGCTTCGAGCACGCCCATCTGTTCGTGCGCCACTGCTTCGACAACGCGGCGGCATGGCGCGGTGGCGCGCTCGACGGCGAAGACCCGATCGTACTGGCCGAACGCATGGTTGCCAGCTATCAGCCCACGCTCTGCAACAAGGCGTTCGCTTTGATGCAGGCCAGCGGTGCCGCGTTCGTACCGACCCATGTCACCCGCGAAGAAGATGCACGCGCAAGCGACCCCGCCTTCGTCGACGATCCGCGCCTGGCCTATCTGGACCCGCTTTCACGCTGGGCGTGGCGTGATGACCTGCAGGCCACCGCAGCGCGCTATCCCGGCCGACGCGGCCAAGACGCACTGAAGACCTACTTCGAGCATGGCCTGGCTCTCACCGGTGCGGCCCATCGTGCCGGCGTCACCGTGCTGGTCGGCACCGACACCGGATTGGGCGGCTTCCGCTACCACGATGAACTGCAGTGGCTGCGACAGGCCGGCCTGAGCCAGGCCGACGTGCTGCGCGCAGCTACGCTGCAGGCCGCACGTCATCTGCAACGGCAGGGATCGCATGGAAGCGTCGAGGTCGGCAAAGCCGCAGACCTGGTGCTGCTTGATGGCAACCCGCTGCACGACATCGCCAATGCCCGCCGCGTGCATGCCGTGCTGCTGGCCGGCCACCTCTATGACCGCCCGCGGCTGGATGCGCTACAGACTTATGCACGCAGGCAGGCACGCTCGCCCGCAGTGATGGCACGCCTGCTGTGGGGATTCATCACCAGCCCGGTCAGTGCCGAGCTGTAGCGGCAGCTACAACGCCATCCGCTCGCGCAGTTCACGTGCCTGCCGCCGCGATACCTCCACCTCGCTGCCGTCGTCCAGCGCCAGATCGTAGCCATCTGCAATGCTGGGCGTCACGCCTCGGATGCGGCGCAGGTTGACCAGCGTGTTGCGGTTGGCGCGGAAGAACAACTCCGGCGGCAGGCGTGCTTCCAGCGCGCTCAGGCTGCGGGTCAGCAGGGCGTTCTGGTCGCGGAACCATAGCCGTGTGTAGTTGCCATCCACCACCAGCCGACGGATCTCCGAGACCGCGACGAACCAGCAGCGTTCGCCCTCGCGCACGAACACCTGGTCCTGCGCGCCCAGCGTGCTGCGCGGCTCCGGCGTTTCGCCCGCCACCACCTCGCGCCGGCGCGCCCGCTGCAACGCTTCCAGCAAGCGCGGCGCCTCGACCGGCTTCACCAGATAGTCCAGCGCATTGGCCTGGAAGGCGCGCACCGCATAGGTGTCGTAGGCAGTAACGAAGACCACCGCCGGCACCGCCTCCAGCCCATCCAGCACATCGAAGCCGCTGCCGGAGGGCATCTGCACATCCAGCAGCACCAGGTCCGGGGCCAGTGTGGCGATCGCCTCGCGTGCAGCGGGCACATCGTCGGCCTCGCCCACGCACTGCACCCACGGCAGCGCCGACAACAGCGTGCGCAGCTCCTGGCGCGCCAGCCGTGCATCATCAACGATCAACACACGCAGCACGCCACTCATTGCGGAATCTCCAGCAGGGCCTGCATGCGGTCGCCGACCGGCTGCAGGGTGAAACGACCCTGCGTGCCGAGCTGCGCACGCAGGTAGGCAAGGCCAACGCCATGGCCATGGGTGGGCTCGTTGGCGCTGCCCAGCGGATTGTCCACCTGCAGGCGCAGCACGTCATTGTCCAGCGTGGCACGGATCTGCACCTCACCGCCGCCCGGGCGGCTGGCGATGCCATGCTTGATCGCATTCTCCACCAGCAGCTGCAGCGCCATCGCCGGCAGCTGTGCCTGCAGGGCATCGGCATCAATGTGCTGGCTTACCTGCAGGCGCTGTTCGAAGTGGACTGCCTCGATGGCCAGGTAGTCGTCCACGACCACCAGTTCCTCGGCCAGGGTGACCTGCTCGCTGCGGTTGTGTGCCAGCGCCTGGCGCAGCGTGCGCGACAGGCGGGTGACCATGTCGCGCGCACGCTCCGGGTCTTCCAGGATCAGCGCGCGCAGGTTGTTCAGCGCATTGAACATGAAATGCGGGTTGAGCCGTGCACGCAGTGCATCGCGCTCCAGCGCGCTGCGCTCGGCCTCGGCACGCAGGCGCGCCAGTTCCGCACTGCGTATCCGGCGCAGGCTGTGCAGGCCTGCCCAGAGCGCTGCCCACAGGGCCAGCATCACCGCAGTGGTGTACCAGTAGAGCAGCAGCGCCTTGGGGCTGAAGTCGGCCGTCTGCCGCCCCAGGCTCACCCAGTTCCAGGCCAGCGCTGAGTACAGCGCGATGTTCACCAGCAGCTGCGCCACTGCCGCGCCCAATGCCACCGACAGCGCCAGCCGCAGCAACAGCCCGGCCGTGCCGCGCGCCCACCAGTCGGCACGCAGCGCCAGCGCGCGGATGGCACCGCTGCACCCGAACAGGGCCAACGCCAGTCCCAGCGTGATCAACACGCCTGCGCTTCCGGCATCGCTGAAATAGGCCTGGCGCAGGCCGATTCCGGCAACACCATAGAGCGCCCACACCAGCGCATTGAGCAGCCAGAAGCGTACCGTCGAGGAGGAATCCGGCATGTCCATTCCGAGGCGTGTTGAAACTCAGTGGTGGTGGTCGAGGAAGGCCTGCACCTGACCGCGCAGCCAGCGCGGATCATCCCACATCAGGAAGTGGAAACCCTGCGCGCTCATCGCGATCTGCACGCCCTGCAGTTTCGCGTACTGCGCCTGGAACACCGCGCGCGTGCTGTCCTCGGTGCCGCCCATCGGCTGGTAGCCGGCCCAGCTGCCCAGCACCAGCGTCGGTGCGGTGATCGAGGCGATGCTGTCACGCAGGTCGGTGGCCATCACCGCATGCATGGCGTCAGCGGTGGTCTGGCGGTCGCTGGCTTCGCCCCAGCGCCCCAGCTCGGCCTGCCGCTGCGGATCGCGGGTCATGCCCGGCAGGGCGGCCTTCAGCTGCGCCTGCCACTGCGCGGCATCGGCGGCGAGCATGCCCTTGCGCAGCTGGTCAGCCATTGGCCGCACGCTGTCTGCGGTGGCGTTCGGGTCACGCGCCGCCGGCAGGAACGGCAATGCGTCGACCACCACCAGCGCACTGACTGCCTTCGGCTCGGCCTGCGCCACCTGCAGCCCCAGCAGGCCGCCAAGACTGTGGCCGATCACCACCACCGGGCCCAGCTGTTGGTCATGCAGGTAGGCAAGCAGCTGCCCGCGCATGGCCGGCAGGAATTCGGCCGGGCGCGGGTCGGCTGGCGCAGCGCCGGCAAAGCCCGGCAGCTGCACCAGATGGCACTGCACGTCCTTCAGCGCCAGGCAGGTCTCGCGCCAGACCTCGGCGCTGCTGTTCAGGCCGGGGATCATCAGCAGCGGACGGCCCTTGCCGACCACCTCGACCTGCACCTTGCCGGTGCCGGTGGCGGCCGCCGCATGCGCCGAGCCGGAACCGAGCACGGCCATCGCCATGCCGATCATCGCCAGCCGGGCCAGGGCCTTCATTGCGTACCAGAGTGCCAGGAAGATCTTCATCGTCTGCTCCTTCATTGGGTGGGTGGTGCCGGGATGGGAGCAGCGTGGGCCTGGCGGAGGCACCCCGGTTGCGATTTCGGAGCAGCGGCCGCACGGCGGGGCGAACGGTCGCGGGCCGGGGACGGCGGGCTCTCACGCAATCTTCAAGCATCCATCTTGATGAAGAGATATAATGCTTCACACCGACCGCCGCCATCCGCGCCATGACCGCCATCAGCTTCGAGTTCTATCCGCCCAAGACCGACGAACAGCGCAGCCAGCTGGACCGTGCCGCGGCCAAGCTGAAGGACTACGCCCCCGAATACGTGTCGTGTACCTTCGGCGCCGGTGGCTCGACCCTGAGCTACACCTCCGAGACCGTGCGCCACCTCAACCAGCACCATGGCTTCGATGCCGCGCCGCACCTGTCGTGCGTGGGCGGCACCCGCCAGGAGATCCGCGAACTGCTCAAGCTGTACCGCGCCATCGGCTGCCGTCGTCTGGTCGCGCTGCGCGGTGACCTTCCCTCGGGCATGGGCTTCCCCGGCGACATGCGCTACGCCGCCGAGCTGATCGACTTCATCCGCACCGAGCACGGCGATGCGTTCCACATCGAAGTGGGCGCGTATCCGGAAACGCATCCGCAGGCGACCGATGCGCTGGCTGACCTGAAGCACTTCAAGGCCAAGATCGATGCCGGTGCCGATGCGGCGATCACCCAGTACTTCTTCAACCCGGATGCCTACTTCCACTTCGTCGATGAAGTGCGCCGGCTCGGCGTGCAGGTGCCGATCACGCCCGGCATCATGCCGATCGCCAACTTCAGCCAGCTGCGCCGCTTCTCCGAGCAGTGCGGCGCGGAAATACCCCGCTGGATCGGCCGCAAGATGCAGGCCTACGGCGATGACGCCGAGTCGGTACGTGCATTCGGCACGGAAGTGGTGGCCCGGCTGTGCCAGCGCCTGATCGAAAGCGGCGCGCCCGGCCTGCACTTCTACACCTTGAACCTGGCCAAGCCGACCACGTCGGTGCTGAAGCTGCTGCAGGGCTGAAAGCACGCCATGCGGACCGGATCGGCGCTACCCTGCGAGGATGATCCGGCTTTCCTTCCTGCTGTTGCTGCTGCCGCTATGCGTGCTGTCGAGCGTCGCCCACGCACAGTCCACGCGCCTGAACCGCTGCACCGATGCGCAGGGCCAGAGCGTGTATACCGACCGGCCCTGCGACAGCGTGGGTGCACGGTCACGGCTGCCGCCGCCCTCCCCGGCCGGCAATACCGCAGCGCGCGACACGCTGGGTGCACGCTGCCCGCGCCGGCTGAGCGAGCTCGTGGACGCATTGCGCAACGGCATCCTCAGCAACGACGTCAATCGGCTGTCTTCACTGTACCTGTGGGGCTCGGTGTCCGACGCGGGCGCGCAGCGCATCCTCGGCCAACTGGAATCGTTGGCGCGGCGGCCGTTGGTGGACGTGGTGCCGGTGTATCCCTCGCAGGCGCTGCCGCTATCGCAGGATGAAGGTCAGAGCCCTGCTGCGCAGGGGTCCGACCCTGAGCCGCCGGCCGTGCGCCATCCGGTCGGCCTGCGCCTGGAGCAGACGTTGCCGGGCAGCGTGGCGCGCGCTTCGACGGTGCTGGGGTTGCGGCGGCAATATGGTTGTTTCTGGATCACGCTGTGATCGGGAGGGGTCAGAGCCCTGCTGCGCAGGGATCTGACCCCGCATGCCGGCTCACTCTGGCCACAGCCCGCGAATGGCGGCGATGCCCTGCCCGCCATGGCGACGCGCTTCGGCGACGTGACCGCGGCCCATGCCGCCCAGCGCATAGATCGGCAGTGACACCTGCGCGCGCAGCTCGGCGAACGCGTCCCAGCCCAGCGGCACCGCGTCCGGATGGCTGGCCGTGGCCTGCACCGGGCCCAGCACGGCGAAGTCGCAGCCCAGCTGCTGTGCGGCCTGCAGCTGCTGCAGGTCGTGGCAGGATGCGGCCACCAGCTGGCCTTCGGGAAGTGGACGCTGCGACAGTTCCTGCAACTGCTCGCTGCCCAGGTGTACGCCCACGCCCAACGCACGCGCCAGTTCGATATCGCGATTGAGCAGCCACTGCACCCCGCTGCGACGATGCGCGCGCACGGCCTGTTCGACCATCGCCTGCCGCTGCGGATGCGCCGTCGGCAACCGCAGCTGGATGCGCTGCTGGCCCGCGGCCACCACGCGCTGCAGCTGTTCATGCCAATGCTGCACGCCGCCCTCATCATCGGCCGGCGCCGGGGTGATCAGGTAGCTGTTGGGCTGGCGCAGCGCGGCCACCACCGGCAGATCGGCCGGTGGCATCGAATAGCGGCCCAGCTTGTCCGGCGCCACCCAGGTGATTGCCTGGCCCTCCCGCCCACGCGGTGTCCCCTTCCAGCTGCGCACGTGGCGCACCTCCAGGGTCAGGTGCTTGTCCGGATAGCGCTGCGGCACATCCATCAGCCACTCGCCGACATCGGCCTCGATGCCCAGTTCCTCGCGCAGCTCGCGCACCAGCGCCTGTTCGGAGGTCTCGCCGGATTCGCGTTTGCCGCCGGGAAACTCCCACAGGCCGGCCATGTCGCGGTTCTCGGTACGGCGGTTGAGCAGCACGCGGCCACGGGCGTCGGTGATGACGGCGGCCACGACATGGATCGATCGGGTGGGGGAAGGCATGGGGGGAAGCATGCCCAGAACAGGGCGGCCGGCGCAATCACGGATCCGCTGCGACTCCCCTGCCACAAACGAAAAGCCCCGCTTTCGCGGGGCTCTTCGGCATCAGCTCAGCTGGCCGTGGCAGTGCTTGTACTTCTTGCCACTGCCGCACGGGCACGGATCGTTGCGGCCGATCTTCGGCTCGTCGCGCTGCATCTGCGCCACGCCCTGCTGGGCAGCCTGCACCTGCGCGGCTTCCTCGTCGGCGCTGTAGCCGCCCACGTCCTGGTGCTGGAACTGCGACTGGCTCAGGCGGGCTTCGGCCTGCTGGCGTTCGGCCGCTTCCAGCGCCTGCACTTCCTCGTCGCTGCGGATACGCACGCGCGACAGCAGGGTCACCACTTCGCGCTTGACGTTCTCCAGCATGTCCGAGAACAGCTCGAAGGCTTCCTTCTTGTATTCCTGCTTGGGCTGCTTCTGCGCGTAACCACGCAGGTAGATGCCCTGGCGCAGGTAATCCATGCGCGCCAGGTGCTCCTTCCAGCTCTGGTCCAGCACGGTCAGCATCACGTGCTTCTCCAGTGCGCGCATGGTCTCTTCGCCCACGCCGGCTTCCTTCTCGGCGAAGTGCTGGTTGACGCGTTCCTGCACCTTGGCGGCAATCGCCTCGGCATCCAGCTCCTCGTGCTCCTTGACCAGGTCAGTCAGCGACATCTGCAGGCCGAAGTCCGACTCCAGGGTCGCTTCCAGGCCACGCAGGTCCCACTGCTCGTCGATCGAGTTCGGCGGCACGAAGCGGGCCACCACGTCGAAGATCACATCGTCGCGGATGCCGTCGACGTTATCCTTCACCGACTCGGCGTCCAGCAGTTCGTCGCGCTGGGCGTAGATCACCTTGCGCTGGTCGTTGTTGACGTCGTCGAAGTCCAGCAGGTTCTTGCGGATGTCGAAGTTGTGGGCCTCGACCTTGCGCTGCGCCTTCTCGATCTGGCGGCTGACCAGGCGGTCTTCGATGACGTCGTCTTCCTTCATGCCCATCATGCGCATGGCCTTCTGCACCCAGTCGGAGGCGAAGATGCGCATCAGGTTGTCTTCCAGCGACAGGTAGAAGCGGGACGAACCCGGGTCACCCTGGCGGCCCGAACGGCCACGCAACTGGTTGTCGATACGGCGCGACTCATGGCGCTCGGTGCCGACGATGTGCAGGCCGCCCGCCGCCTTCACTGCCTCGTGGCGCTTCTGCCAGTCGGCCTTGACCGCGGCCTTCTGCTCGTCGGTCGCGTCCTCGCCCAGCGCGTGGAGCTCTGCTTCCAACGAACCGCCCAGCACGATGTCGGTACCACGGCCGGCCATGTTGGTGGCGATGGTCACCGC
Source organism: Stenotrophomonas sp. I18B00994 (assembly GCF_014145825.1). Taxonomy (NCBI): domain Bacteria; kingdom Pseudomonadati; phylum Pseudomonadota; class Gammaproteobacteria; order Lysobacterales; family Lysobacteraceae; genus Stenotrophomonas; species Stenotrophomonas sp. I18B00994. The sequence continues at coordinate 14,475 of NZ_JACIUW010000006.1, forward strand.
GCCCGGACGGCCGGCGTTGGCGACGATGGTCGCTTCGCGGTCGTGCTGCTTGGCATTGAGCACTTCGTGCTTCACACCGGCCTTGCTCAGGTGCTCGGACAGCATTTCCGAAGTTTCAATCGAGGTGGTACCGACCAGCACCGGCTGGCCGCGCTTGGCGCACTCTTCGATGTCGGCCAGCACCGCATTGAACTTGCCCTTGCGGTTGAGGAACACCTGGTCCGGGCTGTCCTTGCGGATGGTCGGGCGGTTGGTCGGGATCACCACCACTTCCAGGCCGTAGATGCTCTGGAACTCGAAGGCTTCGGTATCGGCCGTGCCGGTCATGCCGGACAGCTTCTTGTACATGCGGAACAGGTTCTGGAAGGTGATGCTCGCCAGCGTCTGGTTCTCGCGCTGTACCGGCACGCCTTCCTTCGCTTCCACCGCCTGGTGCAGGCCATCGGACCAGCGGCGGCCGGCCAGGGTACGGCCGGTGAACTCGTCGACGATGACCACTTCGCCGTCGCGCACGATGTAGTCAACGTCACGCTGGTAGATCGCGTGCGCGCGCAGGGCGGCGTTGAGATGGTGGACCACGGTCAGGTTCTGCGCCGCGTACAGGCCTTCGGTTTCGCCGTTGAGGATGCCGGCTTCAACCAGCAGCTGCTCGGCGTGCTCCATGCCCGCTTCGGACAGGTGCACCTGCTTGCCCTTCTCGTCGACCCAGAAGTCGCCCTCGCCGTCTTCCGCTTCCTGCTTGATCAGGTGCGGCACGACGCGGTTGACACGGATGTACAGCTCCGGGGAATCGTCGGCCGGGCCGGAGATGATCAGCGGGGTACGCGCCTCGTCGATCAGGATGGAGTCGACTTCGTCGACGATGGCGTAGTGCAGGCCGCGCTGGTAGCGGTCGGCCTTGGACAGCGCCATGTTGTCGCGCAGGTAGTCGAAGCCGAATTCGTTGTTGGTGCCGTAGGTGATGTCCGCAGCATAGGCTTCGCGCTTGTCGCTGTGCGGCATGCCCGGGTAGACCACGCCCACGCTCAGGCCCAGCCAGTTGTACAGCTTGCCCATCTGCGCGGCGTCGCGGCGGGCCAGGTAGTCGTTCACGGTGACCACGTGCACGCCCTTGCCTTCCAGCGCGTTGAGATACACCGGCAGGGTCGCCACCAGGGTCTTGCCTTCACCGGTGCGCATTTCTGCGATCTTGCCCAGGTGAAGCACCATGCCGCCGATCAGCTGCACGTCGTAGTGGCGCATGCCCAGCACGCGGCGGCCGGCTTCGCGGCAGACCGCGAAGGCTTCCGGCAGCACCTTGTCCAGGGCTTCACCGTCAGCGATGCGCTGCTTGAACTCCGGCGTCTTGGCCTGAAGCTGCTCGTCGGAAAGCTTCTCGATCTCCGGCTCCAGCGCATTGATCTTGGCGACGATGCGGTTGAGCTGGCGCAGCTGTCGTTCGTTACGACTGCCAAATACGCGGGTAAGCAGGCTGTTGATCATTGAAGGAACCGGGTTGGATGGACACGACGCCCGGCCTCCCCCTTGGGATCCGTCCGCCGCAAACGAAACAGGGCGCCTGGCGCCCTGTCGATGGCAACACTCATTGTAGCTTGGGACGGGCGGCTGAGGTTTCAACCCCGAGGGGTAGTGCCGGCCGCTGCCCGGTGATCCGCGATGCTGCCGAAGATCATGAGGTTGCCGGCCAGCGGCCGGCACTACCAGATCAACCGCATCGGGTCAGAGCCCTCCCGCGGCGCGGAAGGGATCCGCCCCGGGCATCAGCCGCGGCTGACGCGGCCGACCGGCGTGTTGCCGCCGTCGCCGAGGAACTTGCGCGGGTTGACCACGTTGCCGTTCTCCCACACCTCGAAGTGCACGTGGGCGCCGGTCGAACGACCGGTGGAACCGGCCTTGGCCACTTCCTGCCCGGCACGGACCAGGTCACCGGCCTTCACCACCAGGCGCGAATTGTGCGCGTAGCGGGTGACGTAGCCATTACCGTGGTCGACGTCGACCACGTTGCCGTAACCGCCCTTCACGCCGGCGAAGCTGACCACGCCTTCGGCCACGGCCATCACCGGGTCGCCGACCTTGGCGTGGAAGTCCATGCCCTTGTGGGTCGCGGCACCGCGGCCGAACGGGTCGGCACGGGTGCCGAAGCCGGAGGTCACGTAGCTGTTGCGGATCGGCATGCGCGACGGCACGGCGTTCTGCTGCAGCTGGTGGTCGAACATCAGCGATTCCATCACCGACAACTGGCGGCCTGAAGCAGCGAAACGCTGCTCCAGCACCTGTAAGTCGGCGTTGACGTCCTTGACCGGGATGTCGCTGGTCGGGCCGCCGGCATCGCCATCACCGAGGCCAGGGGTCTCGTTGAAGTCGAATTCGCCATCTTCCAGCTTGCCCATCTGGGTCAGCCGTTCGCCAAGGGCGTTCAGGCGGGTAGCCTGCGCCTGCAGCTCGCCGAGGCGTGCCGCCAGCGCGTTGACCTGGGTCTGCGCATCGCGCTTGACCTTGGCCAGTTCCGCATCCTGGCGCTCGACCTTGGCCTGCAGCCGGGAATCATTCAGCGCGCTGGCGCCAATGCCGCCAGCAAGGCCGATAATGCAGCCTACCCCGAGCACGCTGCCCAGCAGGGCGCGGGGGCGGTCCTCGAAATAGAACCGCAAACGCGCGATCGGCGACGACTTGGCCTGTCCTTCACGCGTTTTGATTACGATCTTTTTGAATGCCATCAGTGAGTTTTCATGTCTGAGCCGAAATCCAGCGTTCGCCCCGCGTCAGTGCCGAAGCCGGCGCTGGATGCGGTGATGGCGGACAAAAGCGGGAACCCGCTGCGGCGTGCCTTGTGGCTCGACGCGCTGGACCGTCAGTTGCGCCCCCAGTTGCCGCCACCTCTGCGCAGCCGTTGCCGGCTGGCCAATGTGGACGGGGAACACCTCGTTTTTCTCGTCGAGTCCCCGGTCTGGCATGCCAAGTTGCGGCTTGCCGAAGCCCAGTTGCTCGACGCGGCCCGTTCCATCGGGCTGAAGGCCACCAGGGTGACCATCAAGACTGCGTCTCCCACTCCCACGCGCTCCCCAGCGCTCGACAACCGGAATGGACCCCACGCAGTTTCAGCCGCCACGCACAAAGGGCTACGCGACGCCTTGGCTTGCCTGCAGGACGTTCCTTCGAAGCCGAAGAAGCGGTCCTGACGACAACGGAGCATCCGGCTCCGCTCCCCGTCGCGCGTGTCACCACGGCGTGAAACATTTCGGGGGCCGGATCGCATCCTAGCTGCCATCCGGGGGCCTGTCGTTAGATTGTTGTTAAAACTGCGTTAAATCAGGCTTCCGATCCAACAGGTTCACAAAACCGTGACCTCGAACCAGCCTTGACGCGTGTCAAGCATGCTGAATGCGCCGACCACGCCTGAAACGACAACGCCGCCCTGAAAGGCGGCGTTTTTGCCTTTTAATTCAACAACCTACATAAATCAGGCGTAGGCCGGAGTGGCATATTCGACCGGATCCGGCGTCGCCGGCGAGTCGAAACTGACCCATTCCCAGGCAGTGGCGTCGGCCATCAGCGCCCGCACCAGCTTGTTGTTGAGGGCGTGACCGGACTTGAAGCCTTCGTAGGCACCCAGCACCTGGCCACCGGCCAGGTAGAGGTCGCCGATCGCATCGAGGATCTTGTGGCGCACGAATTCGTCGGCGTAGCGCAGGCCGTCTTCGTTGAGCACGCGGAACTCGTCCAGCACGATGGCGTTGTCCATCGAACCGCCAAGGCCCAGATTGCGCTCGCGCATGTATTCCAGGTCGCGCATGAAGCCGAAGGTGCGCGCGCGGGAGATTTCCTTGGTGTAGGCCAGCGTCGAGAACTCGATTTCCTGGCGCGACTGCTTGGCCGGAATCATCGGGTGGTCGAACTGGATGGTGAAGCCCAGCTTGTAGCCCTCGTACGGGCTGAAGCGGGCCACCTTGTCGCCTTCGGTCACTTCCACGGTCTTCAGCACGCGGATGAAGCGCTTGGGCGCATCCTGTTCCACGATGCCCGCCGACTGCAGCAGGAACACGAACGGGCCGGCCGAACCGTCCATGATCGGCAGCTCGGCCGAGGACAGTTCGACAATGATGTTGTCCACGCCCAAGCCGGCCAGCGCCGACATCAGGTGTTCGACGGTCTGGATCTTGGCGTCGTTGCAGGTCAGGCCGGTGCACAGGGTCACTTCGGTGACCAGCTCGGCCTTGGCCGGCACTTCCACCACCGGGTCCAGGTCCACGCGGCGGAACACGATGCCATGGTTGACCGGTGCCGGGCGCAGGGTCATGTAGACCTTGTCGCCGCTGTGCAGGCCAACGCCGGTGGCGCGGATCGTGTTCTTGAGGGTGCGTTGCTGGATCATGGGGGATGGACCGGAAGTGACACATTAGATTAACACGCACGGTCCCCTACCCCGGCTGAAAGGCAGGCAGGACACACCGGCGCGCCAATGGGACGCACATGAAGCAGGGCGGCCGGGCCCATCCTGGCCCGGCGCCCGCGTTTTCAGGACATGGTGGCGCAACCCGGGGAGGACAACCCCGGGCCGGCCCGCTCAGTCCGCCTGGCGGCGCAGGAACGCCGGGATGTCCAGGTAGTCGTTCGGCAGTTCTGCCGCGGCCGGGGCCGAAGAGGACGGCGCCGACGGGGCCGAAGCCGCCGCGGTATCGCTGCTGGCGCGACGCAGGCCCAGGCCCATGCCGCCGACGGCCTTGGACACGGCGTCGCCGCCGTTGTCGAAGTCGCCAAACTCCGGCTGGCCGGTGGTGGCGTTGCGGACCAGCTTGATCGGCGCGCGCTCGCCCGGACGCTGGGCCTTGCTGGCCGACACGCGGTTCAGGCCGGTGGCAACCACGGTCACGCGCACTTCGTCCTGCATGTCCGGGTCGAGCACGGTGCCGACCACCACGGTGGCGTCTTCCGAAGCGAAGCCGTCGATGGTGCGGCCGATCTCGTCGAACTCGGCCATGGTGAAGTCCGCACCGGCGGTGATGTTGACCAGGATGCCGTTGGCACCGGCCAGGTTCACGTCGTCCAGCAGCGGGTTCTGGATGGCCGATTCGGCAGCGGCCTGGGCGCGGTCATCGCCACGGGCGGTGCCGGTACCCATCATCGCCAGGCCCATTTCGGACATGACGGTGCGCACGTCGGCGAAGTCGACGTTGATCAGGCCCGGACGCACGATCAGGTCGGCGATGCCCTGCACGGCGCCCTGCAGCACGTCGTTGGCGGCGCGGAATGCCTGGATCATGGTCGCGTTGCGGCCCAGCACGGTGATCAGCTTCTCGTTCGGGATGGTGATCAGCGAGTCGCAGTGCTGGCTCAGTTCCTCGATGCCCTTCAGCGCCACCTGCATGCGGCGACGGCCTTCGAACGGGAACGGCTTGGTGACCACGGCCACGGTCAGGATGCCCATCTCCTTGGCCAGCTGCGCCACCACCGGTGCAGCGCCGGTGCCGGTGCCGCCGCCCATGCCGGCGGTGATGAACACCATGTCCGCGCCCTGCAGGGCGTCCATGATGCGCTCACGGTCTTCCAGCGCGGCCTGGCGGCCGACTTCCGGGTTCGCGCCTGCGCCCAGGCCCTTGGTCACGTTGGTACCCAGCTGCAGCTGCAGCTTGGCACCGCAATTCTTGATGGCCTGGGAGTCGGTGTTGGCAGTGATGAATTCCACGCCGTCCACCGCCGAGTTGACCATGTGCGCCACGGCATTGCCGCCGCCGCCGCCCACGCCAACCACCTTGATCACCGCATTGGGTGCCATCTTTTCGATCAGTTCAAAATGCGCCATGTCCGTGTCCTCGTTGTATCCGCTTGTCGGTGGCATGGACGGTCGGGCCTCCTGCCTTCGCGTGTCATGTTGCCGTTGCGGCTGTGTGGGTTGTGTATTGCGTTGCTGCGTTGTGATGCGGGTACTGCAGGTGCTGCGCCGGGGTGACCCCGGTGTTACGGGTTCCGCGTCAGAACTCGCCGCGGAACCAGGTCTTGAGTTTCTTGAACATGCTTCCTGCACGCCCGGTCGGCAGCGACGGCCGCCGCGGGTGCTCGATCTGGCTGCCCATCAGCAACAGGCCCACGCCGGTGGCATGCACCGGGTTGCCCACCACTTCGCCCAGGCCGGTGACGTGCTGCGGGATGCCCACGCGCACCGGCATCTGCAGCATTTCCTCGGCCAGCTCGACCACGCCTTCCATCTTCGAGGCACCACCGGTCAGCACCATGCCGGCGCGCACCAGTTCCTCGAAGCCGGAGCGGCGCAGTTCGGCCTGCACCATCTCGAAGATTTCCTCGTAACGGCCCTGCACCGCCTGCGCCAGCGAATGGCGCGGCATGCGGCGCGGCGGACGGTCGCCCACCGACGGCACCTGGATGCTTTCCTCGGCGGTGGCCAGCTGGGCCAGGGCGCAGGCGTAGCGCACCTTGATCTGCTCGGCTTCCGGGGTGGGCGTGCGCAGCATGTGCGCGATGTCATTGGTGACGTGGTCGCCGGCGATCGGCAGCGAAGCTGTGTGGCAGATCGCGCCCTGCACGAACACCGCGATGTCGGTGGTGCCGGCGCCCATGTCGACCAGCACCACGCCCAGCTCGCGTTCGTCGGCGGTCAGCACCGCAACGCTGGAGGCCAGCGAGGACAGCACCAGGTCATCCACCTGAAGGCCGCAGCGCTGCACGCACTTGCTGATGTTGGCCGCGGCCGACTGCGCGCACACCACCAGGTGCCCATGCACCTCCAGGCGCACGCCGGTCATGCCGACCGGGTTGCGGATGCCTTCCTGCGAATCGTCCAGCACGTACTCGCGCGGGATCGCGTGCAGGATCTTCTGGTCGGCCGGAATGGCCACCGCCTTGGCCGCATCGAGCACGCGATCCAGGTCGCCCCAGGTCACTTCCCCGTCGCGGATCGGCACGATGCCCGGCGAGTTCTTGCACTGCACGTGGTTGCCGGAGATCGAGGCGTACACCGAGCGGATCTCGCAGCCGGCCATCAGCTCGGCTTCTTCCACCGCGCGCTGGATCGACTGCACGGTCGATTCGATGTCCACCACCACGCCGCGCTTCAAACCGCGCGACTCGTGCGAGCCGATGCCGATCACTTCGATCGGGTTGCCCGGCGAATACTCGCCCACCAGCGCCACCACCTTGGAGGTGCCGATGTCCAGGCCAACGATCAGCGATTTGTCACCCTTGCGATTCATGTCCTTTCCTGCGTGCTTCTGGCCGGGGTCGCCGGCGTTTTCGCCGGCGTGGCCGGGGTACCCCAGCTCAGCGTGAAACCATTGGTGTAACGGAGGTCGGCGCGCTCGATCGGCGCGTCCTGACGGTTCAGCTGCGGCAGCACCTTGACGAAGCGCTGCATGCGCGAGCGCGCGTCGTCACGGCCCACCACCACTTCGGTGCCGTTGCTCAGCACCAGCGACCAGCTGCCGCGTGCATCCATCGTCACCCGGCGCACGTCGACGCCGGCCGGTGCGAACAATGCACGCGAGTCGCTGTACAGCTTCATCACTTCCGCTGTCTGGCTGTCCGGGCCATCCAGTTCGGGCAGCGCCAGGTCGGCCAGCTTCTTCGGCGTGGGGAACAACTTGCCCTGCTCGGAAACCAGGCGGTCACTGCCCCAGCGCGCGAACGGCTTGTGCTCGACCAGAGTCACCTCCAGCACGTCCGGCCACTGCTTGCGCACCTGCGCGCTTTCCACCCACGGCAGCTGTTCCAGCGCGTCCTGCGCGTCCTGCAGCTTGACCGCAAAGAAGCCGGCGCGCGCATACGGCAACAGCACCTGCTGCAGCTGTTCGGCCGGCACCCGCTTGAACTCACCATGCACGCGCAGCTTCGCCAGCGGCCAGCGCTCGGCGCCGACCCAGCCATTGACCACGGCCACCACCGGCAGTGCAACCACCGACAGCGCCAACAGCCAGACGAAGATGCGCAGCACCGCGTTCATGCGTGCGAGGCCTCCAGGGTCTGTTCCAGCACGCGCCACACCAGCTCTTCGAAGCTGATGCCGGCCTGGCCTGCGGCCTTGGGCACCAGCGAATGGCTGGTCATGCCCGGCGCGGTGTTCACTTCCAGCAGGAAGAAGCGGCCGCTGCTGCGGTCGCGCATCATGTCCACGCGGCCCCAACCACGGCAACCGGCGGCGCGGAACGCGGCCAGCGCGATGCGGCGGATTTCCTCTTCGTCGCCACCGTCCAGGCCCGGGCACAGGTACTGGGTGTCCTCGGCGATGTACTTGGCGTTGTAGTCGTACCACTGGCCCTTGGGCACGATGCGGATCGACGGCAGCGCGACGTCGCCGAGAATGGCCACGGTCAGTTCGTCGCCGACCACCATCTGCTCCATCAGCAGCTGGCCGTCGTAGCGCGCAGCCAGGGCCACGGCCTCATCCAGGCCGGCGTCGTCGGTGACCCGGCTGATGCCCACGCTGGAGCCTTCGTTGGCCGGCTTCACCACCACCGGCAGGCCCAGCTCGGCCGCCAGTGCATGCACGTTCGATGCGTCGACCTTGCGGTATTGCGGGGTCGGCAAGCCCAGCGACAACCACACCTGCTTGGTACGGATCTTGTCCATGCTCAGCGCAGAGCCCAGCACGTCCGAGCCGGTGTACGGCACGCCGAAGGCGTCCATCAGGCCCTGCACGATGCCGTCCTCACCACCACCGTTGTGGCCGTGCAGGATGTTGAACACACGGTCGATGCCGCCGGCAGCCAGCGCCTTGGCCAGCGCCGGAATGCCATCCACCGCGAACGCATCGACACCGCGCGACTGCAGTGCTTCCAGTACGTTGCGGCCGGAATCCAGCGACACCTCGCGTTCGCTGGAAGTGCCACCGAGCAGCACGGCGACGCGACCGAATACAGCCGGGTCGGTCACGCGCAGCGGCGGGAAGGTCAGCGCGCTCACGCCTCGCCCTCCCCCTTGAAGCCTTCCACCGCGATGTGGGTAGCCACGGCGCCGATGTCGCCCGCCCCCATCATCAGCAGCAAGTCACCGTCCTGCAGCACGTCCGGCAGCACGCTGGCCAGCTCGGCGGCCTTGCCAACCACCACCGGTTCGCTGCGGCCGCGCGCGCGGATGGCGCGGGCCAGCGCATGCGAGTCGGCACCGGCAATCGGTTCCTCGCCAGCCGGGTAGACCTCGCTCAGCACCAGCGCATCGACGCTTGACAGCACCGCGGCGAACTTGTCGAACTGGTCGCGGGTTCGGCTGTAGCGGTGCGGCTGGAAGGCCACCACCAGGCGCTTGTCGGCCCAGCCACCACGGGCGGCGGCGAACACGGCTTCCAGCTCGCTCGGGTGATGACCGTAGTCATCGATGATGCGAACCTTGGCACCACTGGCGGTGGTCACTTCGCCCAGATCGTTGAAGCGACGGCCGACACCGGCGAAGCCTTCCAGCGCACGCGCGATGGCGTCCGGGGCCACGCCCAGCTGCCAGCCCACTGCGGCGGCGGCCAGCGCGTTGAGCACGTTGTGCCTGCCTGGCAGTGCCAGTACCACTTCCTGGCTGGTGCCCTGCGGCAGGCGCAGGGTGAAGCGCATGCGCGACCCATCCTGCACCACGTTCTCGGCGCGCACGTCGGCCTGCGGGCTCATGCCGTAGCTCATCACGTGGCGCGGGGTCCTGGCGGCCAGCGCAGCCACCTCCGGGTCGTCGATGCACAGCACCGCCAGGCCATAGAACGGCAGGCGCTGCAGGAACTCGGCAAACGCCGCCTGCACGCGGGCAAAGTCGTTGCCGTAGTTCTCCAGATGATCGGCATCGATGTTGGTGATGATCGACATCAACGGATTCAGGCGCAGGAAGCTGCCATCGCTTTCGTCGGCCTCGGCCACCAGCCACTGGCCACCACCCAGCTTGGCGTTGGCGCCGGCGGCCAGCAGCTGGCCACCAATCACGAACGTCGGGTCCAGGCCACCTTCGCTCAGCACCGCAGCGGTGAGGCTGGTGGTGGTGGTCTTGCCATGGGTGCCGGCCACGGCGATGCCACGGCGGAAACGCATCAGTTCGGCCAGCATCGCTGCGCGCGGCATGATCGGAATGCGCTGGCTGCGCGCTTCCATCAGTTCCGGGTTGTCTTCGCGGATGGCGCTGGAGACCACCACGCAGTCGGTGCCCAGCACGTTGGCCGCCGAGTGGCCACGCATGATGCGCGCACCCAGGCTGGCCAGGCGGCGGGTCGCCACGTTGTCGGCGTTGTCCGAACCGGACACTTCATAGCCCAGCGTCAGCATCACTTCGGCGATACCGCTCATGCCGGTGCCGCCGATGCCGACGAAATGCACGCGCGGGAATGCGCGCACCAGGTCGTTGGTGTCGTGCAGGCGGCGGATCATGCGCGGCCTCGCGCAGGGCAGGCGCGCTGGCATGCCTTCTTCATACAGCTTCCTCAAGAATGATATCGGCGATGCGCTCGGCGGCATCGACCTTGGCCAAGGCACGCGCGGCTTGCGCCATCTGCATGCGGCGGGCGGGATTTTCGGACAGATCGCGCAGCAGTGAGGCAATGCCTTCGGCCAGCGTTCCGTCCTGCTTCAGCAAAACCGCCGCGCCGCGCTCGACCAGGTACTCCGCATTGCGGGTCTGGTGATCGTCGACGGCAGCGGGGAATGGCACCAGCACACTGCCGACACCGACCGCGCACAGCTCGGCCAGCGTGGACGCACCGGAGCGGCATACGACCAGATCGGCCCAGGCAAATGCCTCGGCCATGTCGGCGATGAACGGGGTGATCTCCGCCTGCACACCAGCCTTGGCATACGCCTCGACCGCTTCGGCATGCATCTTCTCGCCGCTCTGGTGACGCACCTGCACCGGCACTGTGGCGCCCAGCGCAGCGATGGCCTGCGGCACGCCGGTATTGAGCGCGCGTGCACCCTGGCTGCCGCCCACCACCAGCACGCGCAGCGGACCCTGGCGGTCGGCGAAGCGCTTTTCCGGCGGTGCGATGGCGGCGATCTCCGCACGCACCGGGTTGCCGACAAACTCCTCGCCCTTGGCGAAGGTGCCCGGGAAGCCGGTCAGCAGACGGCGTGCATAGCGCGACAGGATGCGATTGGTCAGGCCCGGTGCGCGGTTCTGCTCATGCACGATCAGCGGCAGGCCATGCAGGCGCGTGGCCATGCCGCCGGGACCGGAGGCGAATCCACCGAAGGCCACCACCGCACGCGGCTGGCGCTTGCGGATGATCATGCCGGCCGCGCGCAGCGCGCGCATCAGCCGCCACGGCGCGCCCAGCAGGGCCAGCTTGCCCTTGCCGCGCAGGCCGGTGATGGCCAGCGTGTCGATCGGAATGTCGTGCTGCGGCACCAGACGGGTTTCCATCGCACCGTCGGCGCCCATCCAGGTGACCGGCACGCCGCGCGCGCGCAGCACGCGGGCCACGGCCAGGCCGGGGAAGATGTGACCGCCGGTACCACCGGCCAGGATCATCACCGGGCGCACGTTGTCGGTGGCTGTGCTCATGACAGCCTCCCGAAGGTCGGTTCGATGCGCGACTGCAGGCGGCTGGTGCCACGCGCAGCGTTCGCTGCAGCGGCAGCCACCGGCTCGGAGCTCATCGGTACGCTGGCGGCCACCGGCGCGGCCGGCTCGTCGCTCGGCTCGGCAGCGGCGTCTTCGCTGCCGCCGATGCGCACGGCCTGGCGGCGCTCGGCGCGCTTGAGTTCATAGGACACGCGCAGCAGCAGGCCCATCGCCACGCAGGTCATCAGCACCGACGAGCCGCCGGAAGAGATCAGCGGCAGGGTCAGGCCCTTGGTCGGCAGGATGCCCAGGTTCACGCCGATCGAAACGAAGGTCTGCATGCTGATCCACAGGCCGATGCCGAAGGCGATGTAGCCGGAGAAGTGCCGCTTCATCTCCACGCAGCGCATGCCCAGCCAGAAGGTCCGGCCGACCAGCAGCGCGTACAGGGCCACGATCACGCAGGTGCCCAGGAAGCCGAATTCCTCGGCAGTGACCGAGAAAATGAAGTCGGTATGCGCTTCGGGCAGGTAGTACAGCTTCTGCACCGAGTTGCCCAGGCCGACGCCGGTCCACTCGCCACGGCCCACCGCCATCAGCGCGTTGGACAGCTGGTAGCCGTCGCCCTGCTGGTCGGCCCATGGGTCCAGGAAGGACGTGATGCGGCGCATGCGGTACGGCTCGATGATCGCCAGTGCGCTCATGCCGACCAGGCCGATGATCACCGGCATCGACATGCGCGGCATGTTCACCCCGCCCAGCACCAGCATGCCGGCGGTGATCGCCAGCAGCAGGGTGGACGAGCCGAAGTCCGGCTGCAGCAGCAGCAGCACCACCAGCGCCCCGGCCACGCCCAGCGGCTTGAGCATCGCCGGCCAGGTCGCGTTGACCTCGTCGCGGAAACGCACCAGGTAGCTGGACAGCCAGACGATGTAGAGCACTTTCACTGCTTCGACCGTCTGGAACTTGGAGATGCCCAGGTTGATCCAGCGGCGCGCACCGTTGACGGTGCTGCCCAGGCCCGGTGCGAACACCGCCAGCAGCAGCACGAAGCAGCCCAGCAGCAGCATCTGGTTGTACTGCTCGATGGACTTCAGTTCAGTGCGGGCGGCGATGACCGCCAGCACGATACCCACCGCCAGGAAGATCAGGTGGCGGTTGAGGTAGTAGAACGGACTGCTCATCAAGGCGATCGAGCTGGACGCCACCATCACCACGCCCACGCCGGTGAGCGCGATGATCGCGCCCAGCAGCCACTTGTCGTAGCTGCCTTCGATGGCTTCAAGGCGTGTTGCCTGGCGGGACAGGTCGTTCATCTCAGCGCACCTTCAACGTGGCCAGGCCGATCAGCACGAGCACGACGGAGATGATCCAGAAGCGCACGATCACGCGCGGCTCGGGCCAGCCCTTCAGTTCGAAATGGTGGTGGATCGGCGCCATGCGGAACACGCGCTTGCCGGTCAGCTTGAACGAGGCCACCTGGATCATCACCGACAGTGTTTCGATGACGAACACGCCGCCCATGATCACCAGCACCAGTTCCTGGCGGGTGATCACCGCGATCGTGCCCAGCACCGCGCCCAGCGCCAGCGCGCCGATGTCGCCCATGAAGACCATGGCCGGATAGGTGTTGAACCACAGGAAGCCGAGGCCCGCACCGGCGATGGCCGCGCAGATGATGACCAGCTCGCCGGCGCCTGGAATCTGCGGAATCTGCAGGTAGTTGGCGAATACCACGTTGCCCGAGGCATACGCGAACACGCCCAGCGCGCAGGCCACCAGAACGGTTGGCATGATCGCCAGGCCGTCCAGGCCGTCGGTCAGGTTCACCGCGTTGGAGAAACCGACGATCCAGAAGTAGGCGATCGCCACGAAGCCAATGCCGGCCAGCGGCAACGCCACCGACTTGAACATCGGGATGTAGAACGTCAGCGCCGCCGGCACGTCGGCCGTATAGAACAGGAACAGGCCCGCGGCCAGGCCGAAGATCGACTGCAGCAGGTACTTCCAGCGCGACTTCAGGCCGTTCGGGTCACGGCGGACGATCTTGATCCAGTCGTCATACCAGCCGATGGCGCCGAAGCACAGCATCACCGCCAGCACCAGCCACACGTAGCGGTTGCGCAGGTCGGCCCACATCAGTACCGACAGGGTGACGGTGAGCAGGATCAGCGAACCGCCCATGGTCGGCGTGCCGGCCTTGGAGAAATGGGTCTGCGGACCGTCCTTGCGGATCGGCTGGCCGCCCTTGAACTGGGCAAGCTTGCGGATCATCGCCGGGCCAAGCCACAGCGACAGGAACAGGGCCGTCAGCGCGGCAAGGATGGCGCGGAACGTCTGGTAGTTGAACAGCCCGAACAGGCTCTCCAACTGCTGCAACCATCGAGCCAGTTCATACAACATGCGGGGATTCCTCTCCTTGCGCCAGCAGCGCTTTGACGATCAGGTCCATGGCACTGCCACGGGAACCCTTGACCAGGCAGCGCACACCAGCGTGCAACTCGTCCTGCAGCGCCTGTGACAGCGCACCATGGGTATCGAAATGGCGTCCGCCTTCACCGAAGGCGGCCGCAGCGGCGGCACTGAGCGGACCCAGTGCATACAACCGCTTCAGGCCGGCGGCGCGTGCACGGATGCCGGCCTGCGCATGCAGCGCCTCGCTGTCCGGACCCAGCTCGCGCATGTCGCCCAGCACCAGCCAGCCCTCTTCCGGCGCGGCGGCCAGGGCGTCGATGGCCGCAGCCAGCGAACCGGGGTTGGCGTTGTAGCTGTCGTCCACCAGCACCGCGCCATTGCGCAGCTGATGGGCAATCTGGCGGCCCGGCACCGGCTGCGCTTCGGCCAGGCCGGTCGCGATCAGCGCCAGGTCGACACCGGCGGCCAGCGCCAGGCTGGCGGCGGCCAGCGCATTGCTGACGTTGTGGCGACCGGGCAGGCCGAGCACCACGCGGGCTTCGCCGCTCGGTGCGACCAGGGTGAACTGGCTGCCCTGCGCGCCGGCGCGGATGTCGCGCGCGGTCACCTCGGCGGTATGTTCCAGGCCGTAGCGCAGCACGCGGCAACGCGGCGGGGTGCCGACGAAATGCTGTTCGAACCAGCGGCCGTAGGCATCGTCCACATTGATCAACGCCACGCCATCGGCCGGCAGCGCTGCATAGATCGCGCCCTTGGTCACCGCCACGCCGAGCAGGCTGCCCATGCGTTCCAGGTGCGCCGGGGCAATGTTGTTGACCAGCGCATAGCGCGGGCGGGCGATGTCGGTCAGGTAGGCGATATCGCCCGGCTTGCCGGCGCCCATCTCGTAGACGGCGTAGTCGGCATCTTCCGGCGCTTCGATCACCGCCAGCGGCAGGCCGATCTCGTTGTTGCGGTTGCCCGGGTTGGCGTAGACCACCTTGTGGGCGTGCTGCGCCACCTGCTGCAGGATCGACAGCAGCAGGCTCTTCACGCTGGTCTTGCCGTTGCTGCCGGTGATCGCGAACACCTCGGTGCCGCGGACGCGCTGCATGCCGGTGGCGATCTTCGCCAGTGCCAGTTCGCTGTCGGCCACCAGCACCTGTGGCAGTTCGATCGGCAGCAGGCGCTCGACCAGCAGCGCACTGGCACCGCGCGCCTGCGCGTCGGCGGCAAAGTCATGGCCGTCGAAACGCTCGCCGCGCAGCGCCACATACAGGCTGCCCGGGCCGAGGCTGCGGGTGTCATTGCTGACCGCATCGATGGCCACGTCGTCGCCGTGGATCTCGCCGCCGGCCCAGTGTGCGATCAGCGAAAGCAGGGTGCGCTTCATGCGGTGCCCTCCCCGGCCTGCGCCTCTAGTACACCGGCCTTGGCCGCCAGTGCAGCGGCGGCCACTTCGGTGTCGTCGAAGTCATGGCGCACGCCATTCACTTCCTGGTACGGCTCGTGGCCCTTGCCAGCGATCAGGATGATGTCACCGGCACCGGCACGCTTCACCGCCAGGCCGATCGCACGCGCGCGGCTGCGCTGCACGGTCACGGCGGAGGCATCGGTGAAGCCGGCCAGGATGTCGGCCACGATCACGTCGCCATCCTCGCCACGCGGGTTGTCGTCGGTGACGATGACCTGGTTGGCCAGACGCTCGGCAATGGCCGCCATTTGCGGGCGCTTGCCGGTATCACGCTCGCCGCCGCAGCCGAACACGCAGAACAGCGTGCCCTGCAGGTGGCCATGCAGGCTGTCCAGCGCCTGTTCCAGCGCGTCCGGGGTGTGTGCGTAGTCGACCACCACGGTCGGCAGGCCACCTTCGCCGCCCAGGCGGTTCATGCGGCCACGGATCGGCTGCAGCGCCGACAGTACTTCGGCGATGCGCGGCAGCGGCTGGCCCTGCGCGTGCAGGGTGCCGGCCACGGCCAGCAGGTTGTCCACGTTGAAGCGGCCCAGCAGCGGCGACTGCACCGCCGCGCGCTGGCCGTCGATGACCAGTTCGAAGGCAATGCCACGGCCATCCAGCTGCAGCGCCTCGGCGCGCACGCTGGCGTCGGTGGCACCGCGCGAGCTCAGGCCGATCGGCTGCACGCCCGCCGGCAGGCCGGCGAACAGCTGGCGGCCGAACGCGTCGTCCAGATTGATCACCGCGGCCTTCAGGCCCGGACGGTGGAACAGCCGCGCCTTGGCCGCGCCGTAGCTGGCCATATCGCCGTGGTAGTCCAGATGGTCGCGGGTGAGATTGGTGAACACCGCCACGTCGTAGTGCACGGCATCCACGCGACCCTGGTCCAGCGCATGCGAGCTGACTTCCATCGCCACCGCGCGCGCACCGGCGTCGCGCAGCTGCGCCAGCAGCGCATGCATCTGCAGCACCAGCGGCGTGGTGAAGCCGGTCGGCTCGACCGCACCATAAAGTCCGGCGCCCAGCGTGCCGATACTGCCACTGGGCGTACCGAGCAGGTGCCAGGCCTGGGCCAGCAGCTGCACGGTGGAGGTCTTGCCGTTGGTGCCGGTGACACCGACCATCGCCATCGCCCGCGACGGCGCGCCATGGAACTGGTCGGCCATCGCACCCATGCGTGCGCGCAGGCCCGGCACGGCGATCGCATCGGCCGGTGCCGGCAGTTCGGCGGGCGCCGGCGGTTCAAACAGGATGACGCTGGCACCGGCGGCGCGGGCCTGCTCGACGAAGCCCAGGCCATGCGCGCCGAAACCGGCGATGGCGACGAAGGCATTGCCGGGACGCACGGCGCGGCTGTCCAGCACCAGGCCGGTCAGAACGGGGTCGTGCCCTGCAAGGGCAACATCCGGAAGCAACTGCGAAAGCAACATCGAAGGACTCATTGCGTGCCTCCCGTAGCGGGCGGCGTCTGGGCGTGCGCGCTCGGCAGCGCAGCATCGAATTCAGCGGCGGCATCCACCGGCAGCGCGGTCTCGGCCGGCGGCGCAGGCAGGATCGAGGCCGAGTGGCCGACCTTGCCGGACTGCTGTGCGGCCAGCCACGACTGCAGGTCGTCCAGTGGCACGTCCATCAGGCGCAGTGTGCCTTCCATCACGTTGTGGTAGACCGGCGCCGACACCAGGCCGCCGTAGAACTTGCCGGCCTGCGGATCGTTGATGACGATGACGGTGGCGAAGCGCGGGTTGGTGGCCGGTACCACGCCAGCGAACAGCGCGTTGTAATGGCCACGCTCGTAACCACCCGGGCCGGCCTTGCGCGCAGTACCGGTCTTGCCGGCCACGCGATAGCCGAGCACCGCCGCCTGCTTGGCGCCGCCCTGGGTGACCACGGTTTCCATCATCGCCACCACCTGCCTGGCGACGTTTTCGTCGATGATCTGCTGGCCTTCATTGCGCTGGCCCTTGACGAAGGTCGGCGCGATCAGACGACCGCCGTTGGCCAGTGCCGAATAGGCGGTAGCGATCTGCAGCGGCGTCACGTTCAGGCCGTAGCCGTAGGACATCGTGGTCTTGGTGGTACCCGACCAGCGCGCCGGGCGCAGCACCACGCCGCCGGATTCACCGGGGAAACCGCTGTGCGGTACCGAGCCATAACCAAAGCGGCGCACGCCGTCGTAGAACACCTGGTCCGGCATCTTCGCCGCGACCTTGGCCGCACCCACGTTCGAACTGCGGGTGATCACGCCGGTCACGTTCAGCACGCCGTTGTTGCGCGGCACGTCACGGATGGTGAAGCGGCCCAGGGTCATGTAACCCGGATTGGTATCGATGATGGTGTCCTTGGTCACCGCACCGGCCTGCAGCGCGGTAGCGATGGTCAACGGCTTCATCGTCGAACCCGGCTCGACCAGATCGGTCACCGCACGGTTGCGGCGCGCATCGGGCAGCGCGCCGGTCAGCGAATTCGGGTTGTAGGTCGGCAGGTTGACCATGGCCAGGATCTCGCCGGTGGTCACGTCCATGATCACCATCGAACCGCCCGCTGCCTTGTTGGCCACCAGCGCGTTGCGCAGTTCCTTGAACGCCAGGTACTGGATGCGGCGGTCGATGCTGAGGGTCAGGTCCTTGCCCGGCTCAGCGGCGCGCAGCAGATCGCTCTCGACGGTCTCGCCCTTGCGGTTGCGGATCACCCGCTTCGCACCGGCCTTGCCGCGCAACCATTCGTCGAACGCCAGCTCCAGGCCTTCCTGGCCGCGGTCGTCGATGTTGGTGAAGCCCAGCACGTGCGCCATCGCTTCACCCTGCGGGTAGAAGCGGCGGAACTCGCGTTGCGCGGCCACGCCCGGAATCTTCAGCGCGACCACCTTCTCTGCCTCGTCCGGATTGATCCGGCGGCGCAGGTACATGAATTCCTTGTCCGACTTCTGCGACAGGCGGCTGCTCAGCTCATCCACCGACATGCCGACCGCCTGGGCCAGCTCCGGGATGCGCTCGGGCGAACGCAGCAGGTCCTGCGGATTGACCCAGATCGAGGCGACCGGGGTGGACACCGCCAGCGGCTCGCCGTTGCGGTCGGTGATCATGCCGCGCGAGGTCTTGATCGGCAGCTCGCGCAGGTAGCGGGCCTCGCCCTGGCGCTGGTAGAAGTCGCTGTTGATGATCTGCACGTAGGCCGCGCGGCCGACCAGCGACACCGAGCACAGGCCGAGCGCCAGCGCGACCCAGCGCAGGCGCTGGCGCAGGTTGAAGGCATTGCGCGGGCGGTTGCGGCCGGCCTTGCTCATGGGCGCACCACCACGATGTCGGCGGCCTCGGGGAACTTCATGCCGAGCTTCTCGCGGGCGATGCGATCAACACGGTTGGCTTCGGCCAGGGTCGCCTGCTCCAGCTGCAGGCGGCCGAATTCCAGGTTGATGTCATCGCGCTTGCGCTCGGCGCGCGACAGTTCGATGAACGTCTGCCGATGACGGTGACGCACGAACACGACGCCGATCGCCGAGGCCACGGTGGATGCCAGCAGGATGATCAGCAGCAGCCGGCTCATGCGTCGGCCTCCCGCTTCTGCGCCACGCGCAGCACGGCGCTGCGCGCACGCGGGTTGGCGGCCAGTTCCTCGTCGGTAGCCTTGATGGCACCGCCGATCAGGTCCAGCGTCGGCACGAACGCCACCGCCTCAGGCAGGCGGCGGTTGGCCGGCGGCGCCTTGGCCAGGCGGTTCATGTACTGCTTGACGATGCGGTCTTCCAGCGAATGGAAGCTGATCACCGCCAGCCGGCCACCGGGCTTGAGCCGTTCCACCGCCGCATCCAGCCCCGCTTCCAGATCGGCCAGCTCGCGGTTGATGTGGATGCGGATGGCCTGGAAGCTGCGCGTGGCCGGGTGGATCTTGTCTTTCCCACGCGGCATCACCGAGGCGATCAGCTCGGCCAGTTCGGCGGTGCGGGAGAAGGGCTGCTTCTCACGGCGGGCCACGATGGCACGGGCGATGCGGCGGCTCTGGCGTTCTTCGCCATAGGTCCACAGCACGTCGGCAATTTCGCGCTCTTCCACGCGGTTGATCCACTGCGCGGCGCTTTCACCGCTGTCCGGGTCCATGCGCATGTCCAGCGGGCCGTCCTTGCCGAAGCTGAAGCCACGTTCGGCCACGTCCAGCTGCGGCGACGACACGCCCAGGTCGAACAGCACGCCGTCCAGGCCTTCGGCCGTCGCATCCCACTGCAGCAGCTGGGCGAAGCTGCCACGGAAGATGGACACGCGCGGGTCCGGCGCGAAATCGCGCTCGGCAACGGCGATGGCTTCCGGATCCTTGTCCATGACCAGCAGGCGCCCCTCGGGACCGAGCTGGGTGAGCACGCCACGTGCATGACCGCCACGACCGAACGTGCCATCCAGATAACGTCCGTTTTCGATCACCCTCAGGCCTTCAAGGACCTGGGTGTACAGGACCGGCAGGTGCACCGCCGGCGACTGCGACACCGGAAGGTGACCGGTCTGCGCTTCTGGGCGCATCCGGGCACCCCGGCTCACAACTTCAGGTCGAGCAACCCATCACCCAGATCCTCGTCAGACAACGTCTGCTGGATCAGGGCCCGATGCGCCTGCTCGCTCCACAATTCGAACTTGTCGCCCATACCGAGCAATACCGCCCTCTTCTCAATGCCCACCGCACCGCGGTGGCTGGCGGGGATGCTGATGCGACCGTTGCCGTCCAGTTCCAGATGGGCGGCCGAGCCGACCAGCTTCTGCTGCAACAGGCGCACGACGCGCTGGGTGTTGGGCTTGGACATGACGTCGTCGCGGACCCGCTCCCATTCCGACTCTGCATACAGCCACAGGCAGCCGGCTTCGAACGGGTTATAGGTCAGCACGAGACGGTTGTTGCTGGCGCGCGCGACGAGGTCGCGGTAAGCGGTGGGAACCGCCATGCGCCCTTTATCGTCAACTGTGATGGCCGTCTCGCCCTGGAACACGACGCGTGCACCTATCCTTCGCCCGGTGAAACATTGAACCACGAAAACCCACAAAACACCCGGATTTCCCTCTGATGCCCACCTTAGCAGCGGCCGAGGGGTTGTCAACAACTTTTCAGCGGGGAAATCGCCAGCCACATCAATGGCTTGCACCAACCTTTAGAGAATTGTTCAAGGCTTATCCACAAGTTGCTGATCCGTCTCAATTTTTGAGATTGAACGGAAGTTCAGGGCTGTGGACAAGGCGTGAAACATCGCCCGCGCATTCATCCGGAACCGGCCGGAAACGCCGCCGGACTGCGCAAACGATGCACAATGAGGCCATGTGCCTGCTCGCTCTTGGCTGGATGCACCACCCGCGCTGGCGGCTGGTGATGACCGGCAACCGTGATGAGTTCCACGCCCGCCCGACCGCGGCGCTGGCCCCCTGGCAGGATGAGACCTCCGTCATCGGAGGGCGCGACCTGCGCTCCGGCGGTGGCTGGGCCGGCGTCGGCGCCGGCGGCCGCATGGCCGTGGTCACCAATGTCCGTGATCCGCTGGCCGCACAGACCGGCCCGTCCCGGGGTGCACTGGTGGCCGACTTCCTGCGCGGCCGCGACCCCGCCGCCGTGCATATCGACCGGCTGGCCACCGTGGCGGGCGCGTATGCGCCCTTCAACCTGCTGCTGGCCGATGGCGACAGCCTGGAGTACCTCGGCAACCACCCCGCCGAGCGCCAGAGCCTGGGCCCGGGCGTGCATGGCATGTCCAACGGCGCGCTGGACGCGCCCTGGCCGAAGACCCGACGGCTGATGGACGCGCTGTCTGCGTGGCTGCAGGCCGGCGATGAGGATCTGGCCCCGCTCTGGGCCGCGCTGGCCGACGAACATCGCCCCGCCGACAGCGACCTGCCCGACACCGGCATCGGCCTGGAACGCGAGCGCTGGCTGAGCCCGGCGTTCATCCGTGGCGACGATTACGGCACCCGCGCCAGCACCGTGCTGCTGATCGACGCCGAGGGCCACGGCGAGATCCACGAGCGCCGCTTTGGCCCGCAGGGCGCAGCCAACGGACAGAGCCACGTCATTTTCTGACCGGGTAATGCCGGCCGCTGGCCGGCAACCTCCGGATCTTCGGGCAGGCCACGCAGCTGCCGGCCAGCGGCCGGCACTACCTGCTCCAGGACTGCCAACGGCGTCATTCAGCTTCCCGGCGCAGCGCCTTCTCGCCCGCGCCACAGGGCCTGCGCCGCTGAGGTCATCCCACTGTGCCCCTTTTGCGTCTCGCACTGTGTCTATAAATGCCGCCCGCAACCTCCCAAGGTGCTCATGCCCGGCGCCATGCCGCGCGATCCACATCCACATGGAGGCCCCATGCGCCGTACCCTCATCCTGCTCGCCACCCACCTGCTCACCCTCGGCCTGGGCTTCGGCCTGGGCATCTACCTGCTGCCGATCCTGATCGCTCCCGATGACCCGCCGGTCGCGAAGGTGCAGGCGGCGATGGGCGACGCCCGCTACCACACCACCTTCCGTCGCGACCTCAAGGGCAGCGACGCGGTGCACTGGGCCGAAGGCAACGTCAGCGTCAGCGCCCGCCAGGTCGCGTTCGACGGCAAGATGGGCCCGGGGCCGGACTACAAGGTCTACCTGGTCCGCGACTTTGTCGACAACAAGGCCGATTTCCTGAAGATCAAGGCGCAGGCCCAGCGCATCGGCGAGGTGAAGACGTTCAACCGCTTCCTGGTGGAGGTGCCTGCGAACGTGGACGTGGACGACTACACCACCGTGGTGGTGTGGTGTGAACGGTTCGAGCAGTTCATCTCCGCCGGGCAGTACCGTACGCCGGGTTGAAGACCGCGCGACGTCGAGGTAGTGACGGCCGCTGGCCGGTATTCTGTCCGCCGCTGCTGGCAGCGTGAAGCTGCCGGCCAGCGGCCGGCACTACCGATGCGCGGTTCACGCATATGGAAGCACGCATGTAGAAGAAAGAGGCGGAGCCGGCCGATAAGCCGGGTTCTGTCGTGGACAGTCATTCCTCTAGGCGTTACGTCACCGCAACGCTCAAGCAACCTACCCGGATCCAACGCGGGCCGCGCCAAAGGATCCCTATTTGGTCTTGCTCCAGGTGGGGTTTGCCGTGCCGGTCTGTTGCCAGACTCGCGGTGCGCTCTTACCGCACCATTTCACCCTTACCGGCCTTCCGAAGAAGACGTAGGCGGTATCTTTCTGTTGCACTTTCCGTCGGCTTGCGCCGCCCAGGCGTTACCTGGCACCTTGCCCTATGGAGCCCGGACTTTCCTCGGCACCCCCGAAGGGATGACGCGACTGTCTGGCCGGCTCCGCCAGCGCACATTCTAGCCTACGCGCGCCCTTCCTGCCGTGCTGATCGCGGCATCCGGTTCATCCATCCACGCATGGCGTGGATCTACCGATTCCGCTGCTCTGGTGGGTGCGGATTCCGCTCTGGTGGGTGCGGACCTTGGTCCGCACGATCCATCAACTGCCGTACAACGCCTTGCGCGGTGCACCGGTCAACTCTGCCGCCAGCTTCGCCGCAGTCGACGGCGGCAGATGCTCGCTCAGCTTGGCGTAGACGCGGCGGCCATGCGCCAGCTGCGCTTCTTCATCGTCGCCAGCGCCCTGCACCATCACCACGAACTCGCCCTTGCGCTGGTTTTCGTCAGCTTCCACCTTCGCCAGCAGTCCGGCCAGGTCGCCATCGAGCACGGTCTCGAACAGCTTGGTCAGCTCACGCGCCAGCACCGCAGGGCGTTCGCCGCCGAAGATCGCCGCCATGTCCGCCAGCGACTCGGCGATGCGATGCGAGGATTCGTAGAACACCATCGTGCGTACTTCACCGGCCAGCGCCTGCAGGCGGTCGCGGCGGCCGCTGGCCTTGGCCGGCAGGAAACCCTCGAAGCTGAAGCGGTCACTGGGCAGGCCGGCCACGCTCAGCGCGGCGATGGCGGCACAGGCGCCGGGAATCGGGCTGACCTTGATGCCCGCCGCACGCGCGGCACGCACCAGACGGAAACCGGGGTCACTGACCAGCGGGGTGCCAGCATCGCTGACCAGCGCCAGCGATTCGCCGGCTTGCAGGCGCGACACCAAGCGCTGGGCCAGGGCCTCTTCATTGTGTTCGTGCAGGGCCACCAATGGCTGCTGGATGCCGAAATGGGAAAGCAGCTGGCCACTGCGGCGGGTGTCTTCGGCACAGATGGCCGCCACCGAGCGCAGCACCTCCTGCGCGCGCGGGCTCAGATCGGCCAGGTTGCCGATCGGGGTGGCGACGACGTACAGGGTTGGCACACTCATTTCAGCGGTACTCACGGGGCAAGGGTAGAATCGTAGCGTGTACCCGGCCAAGGCCGCTGCCCTCATCGCATGGACCCGATCATGAACAAGCCCGCCGCACGGATCTCCGCCCTGTCGCTGTCGTTGATGCTGCTGGCCGGCTGTGCCACCACCAGCTTGACCAGCGCGCCCGAATCGCCGGCCCAGAGCCAGGCGCTGGCGCTGATCGACCAGGGCAAGCCGCGCGACGCCGCACTGCAGTTGGAAGGCCTTGCTGCCACCCTGCGCGGCGGAGCCCGCACCAATGCCCTGGCCGATGCGGCCTGGGCCTGGCACCTGGCCGGCGACAGCGCCCGCGCGCGCAGCCTGCTGGGTCAGCTCACCGCCCGCCAGCTGACCGGCGCCAGCCTGCAGCGCTACCAGTTGACCGGTGCCGAGCTGGCGCTGGCCGACAAGCAGCCGGGGCAGGCCCTGGCCCTGCTGAAGGACCACGGCGACAACGTGCTGCCGGCACTGCGGACGCGCTGGTATCTGGCCCGCGCCACTGCGCTGCAGGGCACCGGCGATGCCTTCGGCGCCGCCACCGAACGTGCCCGCGCCCATGCCAGCCTGACCGGCAGTGCGCGCAGCGAGAACCAGGCCGCCATCGCCGGCCTGCTCGGTACCCTCGACGACGCCACCCTGCGCAGTCGTGCCGCCGCCCTGCCGGCCAACGACCCGCTGTACAACTTCGCCGGCCGCGCACTGATCGCACGCGGCCTGCCGCTGCCGCGACCGTTCGACCGCGATGGCGCCACCCAGTTCGACACCAGCAAGCGCCCGCCGGCGATGAGCGACGGTTACCGCCCGCCGGCCAAGCTGGCCGTGCTGCTGCCGCTCAGCGGCCGCCTGGCCACCGCCGCGCAGCCGGTGCGCGATGGCCTGCTGGCCGCGTACTACGGCGAGACCCGCCGCCGCCCGGACATCAACTTCATCGACACCGCCGGTACCCCGGCCGGTGCCCTCGCCGCCTATGACAAGGCCGTGGCCTCCGGTGCCGACTTCGTGGTCGGCCCGCTGGGCCGCGACGAAGTGGATGCGGTGTACGGCCGTAAGCAGCTGCAGGTGCCGGTGCTGGCGCTGAACCGTGGCAAGGATGCGCCGCCGGCCGGCAGCGCCGGTTTCTCGCTGGCACCGGAAGATGACGGCATCGTCGCCGCTGAATACCTGCGTGGTCGCGAGCGCGGCAAGGCGCTGGTGATCAACAGCGCCGACGATACCGGCCGCCGTGCCGCCGCCGCCTTCGCCCAGCGCTTCGCCCAGCGTGGCGGCCAGGTGGTGGCCACCATCGGCGTCAGCGATGCAGTCGGCGATGTCGGTGCGCAGGTGCGCAATGCCGGCCAGGTCGATGCCGTGTTCCTCGCCGTGCGTGCGCCGCAGGCGCGCCTGCTGGCACCGCAGCTGGCGCTGGCCGGTGCCGGCGGCGCCACCCGCGTCGGCACCTCGCAACTGACCATCGGCAGCGGCAAGGTGGAAGAAGACGTGGCGCTGGACGGCATCGTCTACCCGAACGAAGCCTGGAACGTGCGCAGCGTGTCGGGCCTGCCGTCGGCCAGCCAGGTCGCCAGCACCCTGCCCAGCGCACGCGGTGCAGCCGGCCGCCTGTTCGCTTTCGGCGCCGATGCCTGGAAGATCACTGCCTATCTGGACAAGCTGTCCAACGAAGGCGGCCTGGACGGTGCCACCGGCACCCTGTTCCTGGACAGCAACGGCAACATCCTGCGCCAGCCGGCCTGGTCCACCTTCAATGGCGGCCGGCCGATGCCGATCGCCGGTGGTCGCTGAGCGCAGCCAACGGGGCTCGGCGGTGGAAGCCGCCGCCGAGCAGCATCTGCAACAGGCGGGACTGCAGCCGCGTGCGCGCAACGTGCGCTATCGCGGCGGTGAACTGGACCTTGTGATGGACGATGCCGGCACCGTGGTGTTCGTGGAAGTGCGCTATCGCGCGCGATCGGATTTCGGTGGCGGTGCCGCTTCGGTGGATGTGCGCAAGTGCCGACGCCTGGCGCACGCCGCGCAGCTGTACCTGCAGGACAACCCGGCGCTGGCCGATGCACCCTGCCGTTTTGATGTGGTCGACGCCACCGGCGAGCCGCCGCAGCTGCGGTGGCTGCGTGATGCGTTCCGGCTGGATGATTGCTGATGGGTACCGTCCGCTCTGGTAGAGGCCGACCCTGGTCGGCGCTTCTGTGCCAACCAAGGTTGGCACCTGCCAGCGCGCAGCCAGGCCGGCACGACCACGGTGTGTGACTGATGCCTTCGATCATCACCCATGCTGCCGTGCCGCTGGCGCTGTGGTGCGCCGCTGATCGCGGCCGCATCCCGCCGCACCTGCTGGCGGCCGGCGTGATTGCAGCGATGCTGCCCGATGCCGATGTACTGGCCTTCGCGCTGCACATTCCCTACGCCGATGCGTTCGGCCATCGCGGCGCCAGCCATTCGCTGCTGTTTGCCGGCATGCTGGCGGCATTGGCCGCGGTGCCGGCGTTCTTTGGTAACCGCCGATCTTGGTCGGCACCACACAGGCCCGGTAGTCGCCGACCTTGGTCGGCGGTTTCGTGCCAACCAAGGTTGGCACCTACCTGGGCGCGGCCAACGGTGGCATCTACCGTGCAGGCGGCAGTGTTCGTCTTCATCTGCGCTGCCAGCCACCCGCTGCTGGATGCGATGACCTCGGGCGGCCTCGGCGTGGCCCTCGCCTGGCCCTGGAGCGAACAACGCTTCTTCGCGCCGTGGCGACCGATCCGCGTTTCACCGTTCGCCCCACAGTTCTTCAGCGCGCGCGGCCTGGCCACCCTGCTGTCGGAACTGCGCTGGGTGTGGCTGCCACTGGCTGGCGCCGTTGTCACCTGGAAACTGATCCAACCCGCTCCTGCTGCCCCACGAGATCCGTCATGAGTCCTGCCCTGCCTGCAGCCCTGGTTGCCGAACTGTCCGCCCTGCTGGGTGCCGATGGCTGGCGCATGGATGACAACGCGCTGGAGGCGAACGCGCAAGACAACTCGTGGCGCCACCAGCGCCCCGCTGCCGTCGCGCTGCCCGCCAGCATCGAACAGGTGCAGGCGTTGGTGCGTGCCTGCCGCGCGTATGGCGTGGTTCTGGTCGCACGTGGCGCCGGCACTGGCACCACCGGCGCAGCCGTGCCGCTGCCCGGCAGCATCGTGCTGTCGTTCACCCGCATGGACCGCATCGTCGAGATCCGCGCCGGCGATCGCTGCGCGGTGGTGCAACCGGGCGTGCTCAATGGCGCCCTGCAGCAGGCACTGGCCCCGCACGGCCTCTTCTGGGCACCGGACCCGTCCAGTGCGGAGATCTGCAGCGTCGGCGGCAACCTGGCCTGCAATGCGGGCGGCCCGCGCGCGGTAAAGTACGGCACCAGCCGCGACAACGTACTGGGCCTGGTGGCGGTGACCGGCACCGGTGAGGTGATCCGCTGCGGTGGTGCCTACACCAAGGACGCCACCGGCTACGACCTCACCCATCTGCTGGTGGGCAGCGAAGGCACGCTGGCACTGATCGTGGAAGCCACGCTGAAACTGACCCCGCTGCCGGTCAGCCAGGCCGGCCTGCGCGTGCTGTACCGCGATGCCGATGCTGCTGCGGCCGGCGTGTCGCGGTTGATGTCGCAGCCGGTGGTACCCACCCGCCTGGAATTCATGGACGCGCGCAGCCTGGAGCTGCTGCGGCTGAATGGTGCCGATGTGCCGGAGGCAGGCGCGATGCTGCTGGTCGAGGCCGATGGTGACCACGACACCCTGCCTTATCTGCTGCAGGCACTGGCCAGTGCCGCCGAAGGCGACGGCATGATCGAGCTGGACGTGGCGATGGAGGGCCGCGCGCGCGACCAGCTGTGGGCCGCACGCAAGGCGCTGTCGCCCGCGCTGCGCAGCGTTGCGCCGGGCAAGATCAATGAAGACGTTGTGGTCCCGGTGTCGCGCATTCCGGAGCTGGTAGCCGGCGTGCAGGCACTGGCGCGTGACTACAGACTCACCATCGTCACCTTCGGCCATGCCGGCAACGGCAACCTGCACGTCAACATCCTCTACCACCCGGAGGATGCCGACGAAAACACGCGCGCGCATGCCGCGTTGCCAAAGATCTTCGAGCTGACCCTGGCATTGGGTGGCACATTGTCCGGCGAACATGGCATTGGCCTGGCCAAGCGCGATTTCATGGCACAGGCTTTCACCCCGGAAACGCTGACGGCGATGCGCGCGATCAAGGCCGCACTGGACCCGGACGGCATCCTCAACCCGGGCAAGGTGCTGCCGCCGGCATAGACCGCGCACATTCCTTCGCACTCCTGTAGAGCCGAGCCCATGCTCGGCGGCTCTTCGACCAGATCGCGATGAAGCCCGCGCTGCGCGCGCGAGCCGAGCGTGGGCTCGGCTCTACAACCACGTGTCGTTCACCCTCACACTCCTGTGGAGCCGAGCCATGCTCGGCCCCGCTTCGGCCACATCGCGATGAAGCCCGCACCGCGCGCAAGCCGAGCGTGGGCTCGGCTCTACACCGGCGTGTCGCCTGCAATATCGATCAGGGTCTGCCGGAAGCTGGGCAACAGCACGCGGTTGCCATGCCCGCTCAGGTGATCGTTGTCGAAGAACAGCGGCTCCCCGTCTTTCACCGCCGAACAGGTCGTTGGCCCGCACAGCAGCGGCAGCGGATCCCACACCGTCAGCGATGGATAGCGCACCGCCAGTTCGGACAGCAACGCCATCTGCGGCGCGCGCAGCCTTTCCAGGTCGGCGCGCGGCATGCTCAGGCCACCGGCACAGGCCGGGTTGCGGCGGTTGAACCAGTCCGAACAGCGGTACGCACCGGCCTTGAACAACGGCAGCGGCGCATCCACAACCACGTGCACACCCAGCTTCTGCAAACGCCCCAGCACTCGATCGGCTTCATCGCGTGCAGCTTGTGCATGCGCGGGCGTGCGCTCGGCCAGCAGTTGACGATAGATTTCCTGTGCATCCTGCCGCCGCCAGTCGAATCCGCGCAGCTCCGGCATGCGCAAGGCCGCCAGCAGCACGATGTCACCCGGGCGTGCCTCGCGCTCGATGGTCGACAGCGTGTGCTCAATGAACTCCTGGCAATCGGCTGGACTGGCCCGCAGCAGATTGACGAAGCTGCAGCCGCCGCGATCCTGCTGGCGCACCTCCATGCCGGTCTGGCGCGCGACCATGCTGGTCATGGTGCGATACGCCGCCGCGTGCGAATCGCCGGACACGAACAGGCGCCGTCCTTCAAGCGCCGGCGCACTCACCGGCTCCAATGGGCGCCACGCGGGGTAGCGACGCGCCTGCCATGCATAGCCGTCACGGGTAACGCTCAGCGAGACCTGCTCGTGGTACTCCACGGTGGCCCAGGCACCCGCACCACACAGCGCCACCACCGGCAACGCCATCGCCAGCACCTTGGCCGGTGCCAGGCGCAGCAGCGGCGCCGCACTGCGCAGCGGACGCTCGATGAAGTGATACGACGCAGCTGATACCGCCAGCAGCAACACCGGGTACAGCCACAGCGCGGCACCGTGCAGGCCGTAGGTCCAGCGCAGCAGCACCAGCAGCGGCCAATGCCACAGGTACAGCGAATAGGACAACCGGCCCAGGTAGGCCAGCGGTGCGCAGCCCAGCGCGCGGGCGAGGCGCGATGTCCCCGGCGCCGACACGCTTGCCAACAGCAGCAGGGTACCGGCCACGGTGGCCAGCACACCCGGCACCGGCATCGCCAGCTGCGGGGCGATCACCACGCCTGCGGCCAGCAGCGTCAGGCCGGCCGCTGCAACCGCACCACCGTTCTGGCCCGGCGTACGAGTACGCATCCACTGGTACAGCAGCGCGCCCGCAGCCAGCTCCCAGAACCGCGCCGGCAGCAGATAGAACGCTGCCGCTGGTGCCGTCTGCGCCTGCCAGCCCGCCCACGCCAGCGACAGCACGGTGAGCCCCGGCAACAGCCAACGCGACCACGGCCAGCGCTCACGCCCGCGCAGCCAGACGAAGAACAGCAGCGGGAAGACCAGGTAGAACTGCTCCTCCACGCCCAGCGTCCACGTGTGCAGGAACGGGTTGAGTTCGGCGCCGGGTGAGAAGTAATCGTCCTGCTGGCCAGCCAGCACGATGTTGCTGAAGCCGACCAGCGCGGCCCAGCCGGTCTGGTCGAACTGTTCATTGCGCCACGCACGGGGAATGAACAGCGCAGACAGTATGAAGGTGGCCACCAGCATGACCAGCAGCGCCGGCAACAGGCGCAGCACGCGGCGCCGGTAGAAGTCGAGCAGCATCGCGCCCAGTGACGCATGGACGCGTGTGGCCAACGACTGGCTGATCACAAAGCCGGAGATCACGAAAAACAGGTCCACACCGGTGAAGCCACCCGGTAACCAGGCTGCGTTGGTGTGAAACAGGATGACGGCCAGCACCGCCAATGCACGCAGGCCATCGATGGCAACGTTGTGGGAACGTTCGGGAGCAGACATGCGGGTGACCGGCAGCGAGCGATCCGGCAGCATCGCCACCGTTTGCGCAGTCATTCAATGGACGATCGCGACAGGGCGGGACATGGTTCAGCTCCGGTCCCAGTTCGCCCCTGCGGGAATGTCGTAATCACCACACTGACGGCGCGCCGCACGTCTGCAACGTTTTCGAATTTCCAATCTTTCTCATTGGCATACGTGGCACTGCATGCAAATCATCTAGCGCCACCGACAACGGGTGGCACGGGCTTCCAATCCCGTTAGGTTGATGTGTTGGTTACGCTTGCCTGCCGGCGCCGCTCTTTCCTTGTTGGGTGGCGTCGGCAGGCATTCTGTCCGCGCTTACATGGCGGGCGGTGCGTGGGGGCCTCGTGCCCGCCGGCGCTTCTACATCGACCTCCGGTATTGGAACCACGCACCGTCCGCCACCCTCGCTGTTAAGCAGGGTGGCCCCTTACTGCTTGCACAGGGACGCCGCCATGACCGATTCCCCCTACCCGCACCTGTTCGCCACCTTGGGCGAGGCCGCCACGCGCCTGCCCGATGACCTGGCCCGCACGCTGGAAGACACCTTCGTCGCGCTGCAGAGCGGTAACAGTGCCGGGGCCATTACCCTGCAGGCCTGCCTGCAGCACATCCGCCAGGGCGACGCCGCCGATGGCCAACCATGGCCCGGCAACAACCGCACGCCCGGGCAGCGCCTGGCCCTGGCGCGCATCGACCGCGCCAATGCGGGGCTGAGTTTCCTGCTGGAACTGCTGCACGCCACCGAACGCGTCCGCGTGGACGGGGATATCGACCAGCACATGGATGACGGCGCGCGCGAAGGGCTGCTGCTGGCCTGCCGTGGGCTGGCCGAGTACGTGGATGTGCAGCTGCGGGCGGCGTGAGCATCCGACGAAGAGAAGTGCGGGTGAGCGCTCAGTTCAGTTGCACGCTGCGCGCAATTGCAACGATTCCGATGGCTCATCATCACAGGAGCACCAATGGTGCGCACTTCTTTTCAGGGAGTGTTTCGATGCACAAGATGATGGTTCCGCTCACCCGCTATGCGCAGTTCACTGGCCGCGCAGGCCGCAGCGAATTCTGGTGGTTCCAGTTGTTCATCATGATCATTTCGATCCCGCTGTATCTGCTGAGCTTCTATGCCGGCTACAGCGGTTCGCAGCGCCTGGCGCTGGTCGTCACCGGCCTGGGCGTAGTGATGTGGCTGGCATTCGTGTTGCCGTCCATCGCGGCCACCATCCGCCGCCTGCACGATACCGATCGTTCGGGCTGGTGGTTGTTGCTGGGGTTCGTGCCGTTCGTCAGCCTGGTGCTGCTGGTGTTTCTGCTGCTGCCCGGCACGCCGGGTGGCAACCGCTTCGGTGCGCCGGTTCCACACGTGTAACCAGCCCGCGTTGGTAGGTGTCGACCTTGGTCGGCACGGCGTTGCCACCGGCTGCTGACACCTCTGTGCCAACCAAGGTTGGCACCTACCAGAGCAACATCGATGTGCTTCACTTGGGGTCAGATCCCTTTGCGGCGCAAAGGGATCTGACCCCACCCCGAAGGTTGACCCAGCAGGGCAGTACCGCTGCTGCTACGCGAAGTGCTGGTAGCCGCCGTCGGCGGCTTCGCCGTCCACGTGTACGCCCTGCCCTTCGGCAATACGGCCGATGCGGGTGAGCGGCACGTCCAGCGATTCGGCCAGGTAGTGCAGCGCGTCGCGCTGGTCGGCGGCGGCGGTGAAGCACAGCTCGTAGTCGTCGCCCCCGCGCAGTGCGCAGTCGCGTGCGGCCTCACGACCGAGCAGTTCACGCAGTGCGTGCGAGATCGGCAGCGAATCGGCATCCACATGCGCGGCCACGTTGCTGCGTGTGGCGATATGACCGAGGTCGGCCAGCAGGCCGTCGGATACATCCACCGCCGCGTGCGCGAAGGCCCGCAGGCGCAGGCCGAGGGTGACGCGCGGCGTCGGCCGCAGCAGTCGCAGGCGCAGGCTTTCGTAGTCGGCCAGCAGCGTGGCGGTGGTTACGCTCAGCGCACCCTGCTGCCACAGCCGCAGCGCACCGGCGGCATCGCCCAGCGTGCCGCTCACCCAGATGTCATCACCCACCCGCGCGCGGTCGCGGCGCAGCGCCTGGCCACGCCCGACCTGGCCCATCGCGGTGACCGACAGCGAGAGCGGGCCGCGCGTGGTGTCACCACCGATCAGCGCGATGTCGTGCTGGTCGGCCAGGGCGAAGAAGCCATCGGCAAAAGCCTCGATCCAGTCTTCAGACGCTTCCGGCAGCGACAGCGCCAGCGTGCACCACGCCGGGCGCGCGCCCATCGCGGCGAGGTCTGACAGATTGACCGCCAGGGTCTTCCAGCCGATGTCGAAGGCCGGGGTTTCCACCGGGAAGTGCACGCCGCTATTGAGCGTATCGGCGGTGACCACCAGTTGCTCGTTGGCACGCGGCTGCAGCAGCGCGGCGTCGTCACCGATGCCGAGCAGGATGTCGTCGCGCTCGAGGGTGCGGGCGCGGATGCGGTCGATGAGGGCGAATTCGGCCAGGGACATGGGGCGTTCCCGCTGTTGTACGTGCCGCGCAGGGCGCGGTGGGCGGTAGTGCCGGCCGCTGGCCGGCAACCTCAGGATCCCTGCAGCTGCCGGCCAGCGGCCGGCACTACCACAGGTGGGTCAGTGACCCGATTCGACCTTGCGCCATTCCACGGCGGCACGATCCAGCACGCCGTTGACGTAGGTATGGCCATGTTCGGAACCGAAGCGCTTGGCCGATTCGATGGCCTCGTTGATCACCACGCGGTACGGCACGTCCAGGCGGTAGCGAAGCTCGTAGACGGCCAAGCGCAGCACCGCGCGTTCGATCGCGTCCACTTCCTCGATGCCACGGTCCAGGTACGGGCCGAGCGCTTCGTCGATGTCGCGACGGTTGTCGAGCACGCCATGCACCAGCGCTTCGAAGTACGCCAGGTCGGCGATTTCGCGGGCCTGCTCGTGGGCGAACTGGGCAATCAGCGACTGCGCGTTGCCGCCGGAGATCTGCCAGGCGTAGATGGCCTGCACCGCGCGACGGCGTGCGCGCGAGCGCAGCACCGGATCGACGCCATCGCGGCGGACGGGTTTACCGGAGGGCTTGCCCTGGGTGTTCTTGTTCATGGCAGCTGCTCCAGAAGATTGACCATTTCCAATGCGGCGAGTGCGACTTCCTCGCCCTTGTTGCCGTGGCTGCCGCCTGCGCGGGCCTCGGCGTCTTCAACGCGTTCCACCGCCAGCACGCCGTTCAGCACCGGCACGCCGAAATCCAGCTGCACGCGCATCAAGCCTTCAGCGCAGCGGTCGGCCACGTGCTCGTAATGACGGGTATCGCCACGGATCACGCAGCCCAGGGTGAGGATGGCGGCGTGTTCGTGGGCAGCGGCCAGGCGCGCGGCCACCAGCGGCAGCTCCCAAGCACCCGGCACGCGGATCACGTCGATGTTGGCTTCGGTGATGCCGTTGCCGGCCAGGCTCTGGCGGGCGCCAGCGACCAGCGTGTCGGTGATGCGGGCATTCCAGCGGCTGGCCAGGATGGCGAAGCGCGCCGATTCGGGAGTGCGAAGATCGCCTTCGAAGTGGCTCATATGCGGCTTGGGGGACTCGATAAGGGGGTAATTCTAGCGTGGATGGACCCCGGCCGTGGCTGGCGGGCGCGCAAGGGCGTGCCGACCAACGGTCGGCATCCACCGATGGCAGGGGTCGGCACCCACCGGTAGTGCCGGCCGCTGGCCGGCAAGCCCGGGGATGCGGTTGCCGGCCAGCGGCCGGCACTACCCATTACAGGGTCACCGTCTCCACCACTTCCAGGCCGTACCCGGCCAGGCCGATCTGGCGGCGGGGGGTGCCCAGCACGCGCAGCTTGCCCAGGCCCAGGTCGGACAGGATCTGCGCGCCGGCACCATTGCGGCGCCACTGGCCCACATCCTTGTCCTTGCCCGGCACCACCGGCGCCGGCTGCTGGCGCAGGCGGGCCAGCAGGGCTTCGCCGTCGCGCGGGGCCGACAGCACCACCATCACGCCACTGCCTTCGGCATCGATCGCACGCAGGGCATCGGTGGCGGCCACGCCAAAGTCGTCACGGCGCCAATGCAGCAGGTCAGCCAGCGGATTTTCCACCTGCACGCGTACCAAGGTCGGGGTGTCCGCATCCGGGGTCCCGCGCACCAGCGCGAAATGCATGTCGTGGGCGATGCGGTCGCGGTAGGTCACCAGCTTGAACGGGCCGAACTCGGTGTCGATCTCGCGCTCGTCCACGCGTTCAACGGTCTTTTCGGTGGCCAGGCGGTAGGCGATCAGATCGGCGATGGAGCCCATCTTCAGCCCGTGCTCGCGGGCGAACATTTCCAGCTCCGGGCGGCGCGCCATGCTGCCATCCGGGTTCAGGATCTCCACCAGCACACCGGCCGGCTCCAGCCCGGCCAGCATGGCCAGGTCGACGCCGGCTTCGGTGTGGCCGGCGCGGGTCAGCACGCCGCCCGGCTGGGCGATCAGCGGGAAGATGTGGCCCGGCTGGTGCAGGTCCGATGGCTTGGCATTGGGCTTCACCGCGGTGCGGATGGTGTGCGCGCGGTCATGCGCCGAGATGCCGGTGGTAACGCCCTCGGCAGCCTCGATGCTGACCGTGAAGTTGGTCTGGAACTGGGCGGTATTGGCCTGCACCATCGGCGCCAGGCCCAGATCGGCCGCGCGCGTGCGGGTGAGCGGCAGGCACACCAGGCCACGGCCGTGGGTGACCATGAAATTGATGTCGCTGGCCTTCACCAGCTCGGCGGCCATGATCAGGTCGCCTTCGTTCTCGCGGTCTTCGTCATCGACGATGACCACCATGCGGCCCAGGCGGATGTCTTCCAGGATTTCGGGGATGGGTGCGAAGTTCATGCGCGGGCTCCTTCACCCAACAACCGCTCGACATACCGAGCGACCAGATCGATTTCCAGGTTCACCGCGCTGCCCACGCCGGTAGCGGAAAACGCGGTGTTGGCCACGGTGTGCGGAATGAGGGCGACTTCGAAGCCTTCATCGTCCACTTCGTTGACGGTGAGACTGACGCCATCCACGCAGATCGAGCCCTTCTTGGCGATGTAGCGGCGCAGCGAGGCCGGCGCGGCGAAACGCCAACGCTGGGCACGCGCGTCTTCGTGGATGGACAGCACCTGGCCGAGGCCGTCGACGTGGCCGCTGACCAGATGGCCGCCGAGGCGGTCGGTTGGCCGCATGGCGCGCTCCAGGTTGATGACTGCCCCTTCGCCCAGCTGGCCCAGCGTGGTCAGGCCCAGGGTCTCGGTGGAGGCATCGGCCTGGAAGCTGCTGGCGTCGAATGCGATGACAGTGAGACAGACGCCGTTGATGGCAATGCTCTCGCCCATCTGCACGTTGTCGAACGGCAGATTCCCGACACTGAAGGTGAAGCGGACATCGCCGCCGATGGATTCGCGTGCGGCCAGACGGCCGACGCCTTCGATGATTCCAGTAAACAAGTAACGTTCTCCGCGAAAAGTGAGCGAAAAACGCCGCAAGGCAAACAGGCGCACGCAGGGCATGAGCCCTGTGGCACCGTCTTCTTTCATCCGGACTATGACCGTCGGCTCCGGCATTGGACCGGATCTGCTGACCCCCGGCCGTGGGCCGGGGCGCTCGCGGGCTCGTGCTTGCGCACCTACCGCCGGTGGGGAATTGCACCCCGCCCTGAAGACGTTTGTATTTTGTATACCGGCGAACCGGCGTGACCAGTGTAACAGCCCAGGCTGAACGGGGTCGGATGCCGCAGCTGTGACGGCCGTCGCTCGCAATTTGTAAAACTTTCATTAAAATTCCGCCCTGGACGACATGATGTCGCCACGGGCAGCCGCGACGGCAGGCCCGCCAATGGACTGAAATTCACAGGAATTCCCATGCGCAAGATCCTGATCGTGGCCGCCCTGCTGGCCGCCGCCCCGTTCTCGGCCTCGGCCGACGCCCTTAGCTACACCTACGTCGAAGGCGGTTGGACGCAGGTCAAGGTTGACGACAACGCACTGGACGACCCGAAGGTCGACGGCGGCTACCTGCGTGGTTCGGTCGCGCTGGCTGAACAGGTCTACGTGTTCGGCGGATGGTCGCGTACCAGCAAGACCCGCCACTACGGCGAGGATTCGCTGAAACTGGAACTGAACCAGCCGGAGCTCGGCATCGGCTACCACATGCCATGGACCGACCGCGTGGACTTCACCGCAGATGCCGCCTGGGTTCGCCAGAACGCCGAATCGACCCTGCGCTATGACGGCGTGCGTTACCACGGCAAGGACCACACCAACCTGGGCCGCGTCACCATGGGCATCCGCGGCAAGCCGTCGCGCATGACCGAAGCCTGGGCCAAGGCCGGTTACATGGACGGCGGCAACAACTACAAGGGCACCTGGGTCGGCACCGTCGGCGGCCAGATCAACTTCACCAAGACCTGGGGTCTGGTGGGCGAAATCTCCGGCTACCGCGACGTCACCCAGTACTCGGTTGGCGTGCGCGCCAGCTTCTGATCCAACGATCGCTCCTCGTCGTGCGATCGAACGGGCCCCGCAAGGGGCCCGTTTTTTGTCCGCTGCACACCGTCACCTGGTTGCATCGCGCCATCGAAAGTGTGGGCAGATGCGCTAGGCTTGCGCGCGTCTGGAACAGGAAAACACCGTCATGAAGACCCCCACCCGAACCCTTCTGGCCAGCGTGCTGCTGTGCGCCCCGCTGATTGCCAGCGCAGCACCGGCCCAACTGACGCCCGAGCAGGCCTTCGACCTGTATGCACGCGTGCTGCTGGAAGACGACGCGGCCGCCACGCGCACGCTCAACGACGCACTGAAGCCGGCGTTCGAGGGCCAGGACGCCGTGACCCCGAACCCGGGTGCGCTGGCCAAGGCCTTGGCCGAACCCTGGCAGACGGTACTGGCCAGCACCGGCGCCAAGGTCGACGCTGCGGGCACCGAAGCGCTGTATGCCAAGGCGCTGCGCGATTCGAAGTGCCGCGCGACCAAGAGCGTGATCGAAGACAACGAATACGTTGAAGACCAGAAGCTGGCGCGGATCAGCTACAGCTGCCAGGTGCCCGACCTGGGCAAGGTCCGCCCGCTGTTCGCCGCCAGCCTGGCCGACGATGCCAGCCCGGCCGCGCGCAAGCAGTTCACCGATGCCTATACCCAGGCACTGCAGAGTGGCGCGCGCGTTCCGGCCAGCGGCACCTTCGCCCTGTATCCGGCCAAGGACAATGGCTACTGGTACAGCGGCAACTTCGATGATCTGGTGGGCATCGTGGCCGGTGCGCTGGCACCGTTCGAGGACTGGATGCAGGACGCGCAGGCGGCCAACGCGCCGAAGGTGACCGGCGTTCCGGGTTGCGACCTGTTGCTGCAGCAGCACCGCAGCTGCGTGGCGAAGATCGCACCGGACCAGATCGGCGGCGTGGACGCGATGGCCGAGGAACTGAAGGCCAAGGCCCAGGTGAAGTCGGCCGACGAGATGACGCAGGAGTGCAAGTCGCTGCGCCCGATCGCCGAAATGATGTGGACCGACGAGTGCGCGTAAGCCACGTATAGAGCCGAGCCCACGCTCGGCTCATCGTCGCCGACGACAAGGGCGACTGCACTTTCAGAACCGTTGCATGGCCTTGCGCGGCCTGCATGGTCAATGCTGTTGCCCTCTTCCACCGGGGCAACCGCATGAAACATCGTACGACGTCGACTACTGTCATGCTGCTGGCGCTGATGGTGTGTGGGCAGGCCGAAGCGTACAGGCCCAAGACCTTCATCATCCGCCCATCGGTTGCCTTCGAGTCGAACCAGCTACGTGACAGGGACATTGATGCACAGCTGAGCGAGAACGACGACTGCCGCGCGTTCCTGCAGTACCACGATCGATGTGCACCGACGGTCCTGCCGGACGAGTACGACGACGGCATCAGCCGCCGCAGACTACGGTCGAAGTCGACAGAGCTGGCGGGGGAAGCGCTCAGTGCCTACTGCCGCGACCTGCACGTGCTGTGGAAGCAGCAGTGAAAGAACAGTGCCCCGCCTATGAAGACGAGGACGAGGACAAGGGCACCTGACGACGCCGGAGATACCTCCATTCCCTCACGGCCGCAGCAGCAGCCGGATGTCCTCGCCGACCTGGCGCTGGTCAACCACCCGCAGGCGGCGTTGCTGGTCCATGGCATCGATGCCGAGGCCGGTCAGCAACGGGCGTCCGCCGTCGCCCAGCAGTGTGGGGGCCTGGTACAGCAGCAGCTCGTCCACCCAGCCGCCGCGCAGCAAGGCACCGGCCAGCGTCGCGCCGGCTTCGGTATGCACTTCGTTGATGCCGCGTTCGGCCAGCAGCGCCAGCACCGCGCCCAGATCCAACCGGCCTTCTGCGCTGGGCACGCTGGCAAATTCTGCGTCAGCCGCATCCGGCGCACTCACCGCCGCATCGTGCATGTACAGCGTCGGTGCCCCGCCCTCGCGCACGCGGCCGCACTCGAGCGAACGCAGGCGCGAATCGAGTACCACGCGCAACGGTGGCATCACTTCGGTATCGGCCAGGCGCACGGTCAGCATCGGGTCGTCGGCCAGCACGGTGTCGGCGCCGGTCAGGATTGCACCAGCACGCGCACGCCAGTGCTGCACGTCTTCGCGTGCGGCTGGACCGGTGATCCACTTGGAGCTGCCGTCGGCCATCGCGGTACGCCCATCAAGGCTCGCGGCCAGCTTCACCCGCAACCACGGCCGATTGCGCTCCACGCGTGACAGGAAGCCTTTGTTGAGCTCACGTGCCTGCGTCGCCATCAGTCCTTCGGCGACCTCGATGCCGGCATTGCGCAGCAGATCAAAGCCACCGCCATCGACCTTCGGGAACGGATCGCGCATTGCGGCAACCACGCGCGACACGCCCGCTTCGATCAGCGCCAGTGCACACGGCGGTGTGCGCCCGTAGTGGGCACAGGGCTCCAGAGTGACGTAGGCGGTGGCACCGCGCGCCTCGCTACCGGCCTCGCGCAACGCGAACACTTCGGCGTGCGGTCCACCGGCGCGCTGGTGCCAGCCCTGCCCGACCACGCGTTCGCCATGGGCGATCACGCAGCCGACCATCGGGTTCGGGCGGGTGGTATAGGCAGCGCGCTCGGCCAGGCGCAACGCGTTGGCCATGTGCAGGTGGTCGAGGACGGAGAACGGGGTGGTCATGCGGCCATGGTAACGCCGCCGGTGTGGATCCACGCCATCGGTGCCAACCAAGGTTGGCACCCACCAGAGCAAAGGAGATCCATGCCATCAGTGCCAACCAAGGTTGGCACCCACCAGAGCAAAGGAGATCCACGCCATCAGTGCCAACCAAGGTTGGCACCCACCAGAGCGAAGGAAATCCATGCCACCAGTGCCAACTGAGGTTGGCGCCCACCAGAGCGAAGGAGATCCATGCCATCAGTGCCCACCAAGGTTGGCACCCACCAGGGCAGAGGTGGTCAGCCCTTCTTCTTCTTGGTCAGGGCGATGACATCGCCCAGCAGCTGCAGCTGTTCGGTACTGGACGGCAGGTCGCGTTCAAGCTTCTCGATCTCCTCGCGGAAATCGGCCACGTCCTCGAAGCTGCGGTAGACCGAAGCGAAGCGCACATAGCCGACATGGTCGAGCTTGCGCAGTTCGTTC
The DNA here is from genome assembly GCF_014145825.1 of Stenotrophomonas sp. I18B00994. NCBI lineage: Bacteria > Pseudomonadati > Pseudomonadota > Gammaproteobacteria > Lysobacterales > Lysobacteraceae > Stenotrophomonas > Stenotrophomonas sp. I18B00994. Next base: position 54,221 of record NZ_JACIUW010000006.1, read on the forward strand.
ATGACGAACTCGCCGACCTTGATCGAGGGCACTTCGCGCTCGCCGCTGATGCGCAGCTGGTGGACCACAGCGCGTACTGCCGCTTCGATCTTGTCTTCGGCCACCGCACGCTTCTGCAGCGCGCGGTCGAAGCCAGCGCGGACCTTGCGCTGGTCGAACGCTTCGCGGGTGCCATCGCTCTTGACGATGGCCGGCAGCTTCAGCTCGACTGTTTCCATGGTGCTGAAGCGCTCGCCGCAGGCTTCGCATTCACGCCGACGGCGGATCGTCGCGCCGTCTTCAGAGACGCGCGAGTCGATGACCCGGGTATCGGCATGTTGGCAGAAGGGGCAATGCATGGAACGCCTGGCTCAGGGAAGTACCTATTGCCACGGTCATGGCAGCGTCGCAAAGGTACCTGAGAAGGGGCCCGGCAGCAAATGCTGTCTGCGCGGAAGTGCCTGCATTTCGGTCGAACCAAGCCTTCTGCGCGGTCAGCGCTGCGCGTTCAAGCGGGTGCCGGCGGCGCCGAGGCCGCGCGCGCCCAACGCAGCCACACCAGATGCCCTGCCATCACCAGCAGCGGTGGGCCAAAGCCGAGGAAGGCCAATGTCGAGATCTCCCCATGCTTGAAGGTGAAGTACAGCGTGGCCGCAACGACGCCCAGTGCGGCCAGGGCACCCACCCCCAGCCCTACCCAGGCGACAACCGGGGAGTGGCGCAGGCCGGTGACACCTCGCCACAGGAACAGGCCGCTCAGCCACAACCACGACAGCAGGCCGATGATTCCGGCCGACGACCACAGCAGCAACAGCCTGTGCTCGTCGCCCGTCAGATACTTGCCGTCCCATACGACCATCAACCCCAGCACGGCACCCGTGCCGCCTGCCGCCACGGCGGGCAGGCCCACCAGCAGGCCGGCGATCGCCATCCAGCGTTTGTGCAGACGCTCATCCATGCGTTCGATCTCCTTCCATGGGCCACGTCCATCCGCGGCGTTTGATCCACAGCAGCATCGCAGCCGGCACCAGCATCGACGGACTTAACAGCAACAAGCCGATGCCTTCGACATGCACGGCGATGCCCCACCACAGCGCCAGCCCCAGCGGGGGCAAGGCGGCGAGACCGCCTGCCAGCAGCATCCACCACCAGAGGCGGTGCACGTGCAGCCCGGCACGCCCCTGCATCAGAAAACCCGCGCTGAGCCACAACCAGGCCAGGCAGCCGGCAATGCCGGCCAGGCCCCACAGCGGCATCACCGTCACCGAGACCAGCGTGCCATGACCGAACTGGCCCAGCCCCGTCAGCAGCAGCATCGTCGCTGCGGCACCGCCCACCACCAGGCTGGGCAGGCCAGACAGCACCGCCAGCGCGGTGTACAGGTACTTGAGGCGGCGCTCATCCACGCGGGCCTACTCCTCTGATCGCGCCGGGCCGGATGGCTCGCCCAGGGCGTCAGCACGCAGCCGCAGGAGGATCAACGTACCGGTGGGCACCAACAGGGACGGCCCGGCGAACAGCCCGCTGAGCACGGACGAACCCAGCTCGGCGAAGTAATACAGCGCCATCGCCAGCAAGGGCAGGCCTGCCAGCACGCCCAGGCCCAGCAGCAGCCACCAGCGGCGTGATGCCATGTGCAGCCCGCGTGCACCATCGCGCAGCCAGACGATGCTCAGTGCGACCCAGGCCACCAGGCCGGTGATCGCGCAGGATCCCCACGCGAGCATGCCGGCGGCAAACCACAGTTTGTCCGCGTCCAGCGAGACGAGCCCGATCACGCCCATGACCACGGCGATGCAGGCGCCGGCACCGCCGAAGAACAGGCTGGGCAGGCCGAACAGCGCCGCCAGTGCGATGTACAGGTACTTGAGGCGGCGCTCATCCATGCGCGGGATTCCTGATGACGGGGTCAGAGCCCTTCCCTGCGGGAAGGGATCCGACCCCTGCGTCGATCCGGAAGGCGGGGTCGGATCCCTTTCCGCCAGGAAAGGGCTCTGACCCCGGCCCTGATCAGCCGTAGACCGGGTACTTGCGGCACTGCGCGCTGACGGCATCGCGCACGCGGGCAATGACGGCGTCATCGTTCGGCGCGTCGAGCACGTCGGCGATCCAGTTGGCCAGGTCCACGCAGTCCTGTTCGACGTAGCCACGGGTGGTCACCGCCGGGGTGCCCAGGCGCAGGCCCGAGGTCACGAACGGCGAACGCGGGTCGTTCGGCACCGAGTTCTTGTTGACGGTGATGTGGGCCTTGCCCAGCGCCGCTTCCGCGTCCTTGCCGGACACGTCCTTGCCGATCATGTCGACCAGCATCAGGTGGTTCTGGGTGCCGCCGGAGACGATCTTGTAGCCACGCTCGATCAGCGTATTGGCCATCGCCTGGGCGTTCTTCACCACCTGCTGCTGGTAGGCCTTGAAGCCCGGTTCCAGCGCTTCCTTGAAGGCCACGGCCTTGCCGGCGATGACGTGCATCAGCGGACCGCCCTGGATGCCCGGGAACACGATCGACTGCAGCTTCTTGACCAGGTCTTCGTCGGCGCCCTTGGCGACGATGATGCCGCCGCGCGGGCCGCGCAGGGTCTTGTGGGTGGTCGAGGTGACCACGTGGGCGTGTTCCAGCGGGCTCGGGTAGACGCCAGCGGCAACCAGGCCGGCAACGTGGGCCATGTCGACGAACAGGTAGGCACCGACCTTGTCGGCGATGGCGCGGAAGCGCGCCCAGTCGATCACCTGCGAGTAGGCCGAGAAGCCGGCCACGACCATCTTCGGCTTGTGCTCCAGGGCCAGGCGCTCGACTTCGTCGTAATCGATCAGGCCCTGATCGTTCACGCCGTACTGCACGGCGTTGAACAGCTTGCCGGAAGCATTCACCTTGGCGCCGTGGGTGAGGTGGCCGCCGTGGGCCAGGCTCATGCCGAGGATGGTGTCACCCGGCTGCAGCAGGGCGAAGTACACGGCCTGGTTGGCCTGCGAGCCGCTGTGCGGCTGCACGTTGGCGTAGTCGGCGCCGAACAGCTGCTTCAGGCGGTCGATCGCCAGCTGCTCGGCGATGTCCACGTACTCGCAGCCACCGTAGTAGCGCTTGCCCGGGTAGCCTTCGGCGTACTTGTTGGTCAGCTGGCTGCCCTGGGCTTCCATCACCGCCGGGCTGGTGTAGTTCTCGCTGGCGATCAGCTCGACGTGGTCTTCCTGGCGCTGGGTTTCAGCGGCGATGGCCTTGGCCAGTTCGGGATCGTAGGATTCGATGCGGACGTCACGCGGGAACATCGGGTACTCCAGCAGGCAGGGAAAAGGGGTACGGCTCAGCCCCTGATTGTAGCCCCGCGCCGGCCCGCTGGGGCCGAAACAGACGGGGCCGGCATCCCCGAAGGAATCCGGCCCCGTATGGTTTCGAGGGATGTTGTGGGGTCAGTGCTCTTTCCGTTGGAAAGGGATCCGACCCCGGCCGCGACCCTCAGCGGCTGCTGAGCACGTACTGGGCGATCACACCGGTAGCGATGGCTACCAGCAGCATGTTGCCGCGGTCATCGCGGATCCACTGGTGCCCGTAGGGCGGGCGACGCAGGTTGTAGCGCGGGTAGTCGTTCACCACGTAGATCGGGCCGCGGTAGTAGTCGCGATAGCGGTGGCCGACCTTCCAGCCATAGCCCGGGCCGTAGGCCGGACGATAGACCACGCGCGGCGGTGCCGGGCGGTAGTAGCGGTCATGGTCGCGATGCCAGTCGCGGCGGTCGCGTTCCCAGTCGCGACGGGCCTCGCGGCGGTCGCGCTCCCAGTCGCGGCGGTCCTGGCGCCACTCACGGCGATCCTCGCGCCACTCGCGGCGATCGTGGTCGCGGCGATGGTCGTTGTCGGCGAATGCCGGGGCCACGGCGCCCAGTGCCAGCACAGAGGCCACGGCACTGGCCATTACTCGATTGATGCGCATGTCAGACCTCTGCTTGGTGGGTGGTGAGCCCATATTGCGCAACCGATCTGAACCGTTTCCGGCTGGAAACGCTTCCCGCTGCAGGACTGTGACCGGGTATTCAGGCGATAGCCAGCCCGGCGGCGCCTCCCGGGAGCGGCCCGGAACCGGTTCCGGCTATAATTGGCGGTATTCCATTTCAGTCTGTGCCCGCTGCCGCAACGGGATCTACCCGTGACGGGTCGGGCGCAGGGCCGCGCCTACGGAGACCGCATGTCCTCGCAATACATCTACACCATGAACCGCGTGTCCAAGGTGGTTCCGCCCAAGCGGCAGATCATCAAGGACATCTCGCTGTCCTTCTTCCCGGGCGCGAAGATCGGCCTGCTGGGCCTGAACGGCGCCGGCAAGTCCACCGTGCTGAAGATCATGGCCGGCGTGGACACCGATTTCGAGGGCGAGGCCCGCCCGCAGCCGGGCATCAAGGTCGGTTACCTGGCGCAGGAACCGGAACTGGACCCGACCAAGACCGTGCGTGAAGCGGTCGAGGAAGGCGTGGGCGAAGTGCTGCAGGCCCAGGCCGCGCTGGAAGCGGTGTACGCCGCCTACGCCGAGGAAGGCGCCGACTTCGACGCGCTGGCCAAGGAACAGGAGCGCCTGGAGGCGATCCTGGCCGCTGGCGACGCACACACGCTGGAAAACCAGCTGGACGTGGCCGCCGACGCGCTGCGCCTGCCGCCGTGGGATGCCATCGTCGGCAAGCTGTCAGGTGGTGAAAAGCGCCGCGTGGCCCTGTGCCGCCTGCTGCTGCAGAAGCCGGACATGCTGCTGCTCGACGAACCGACCAACCACCTCGACGCCGAGTCGGTGGAATGGCTGGAACAGTTCCTGGCGCGCTACACCGGCACCGTGGTGGCCGTCACCCACGATCGCTACTTCCTGGACAACGCCGCCGAGTGGATCCTGGAACTGGACCGCGGCCGCGGCATTCCGTGGAAGGGCAACTACACCGACTGGCTGACCCAGAAGGACGAGCGCCTGAAGCAGGAAGACAATCAGGAAAAGGCCCGCCAGAAGGCGATCCAGAAGGAACTGGAGTGGTCGCGCCAGAACGCCAAGGGCGGCCGCACCAAGGGCAAGGCCCGTCTGGCCCGCCTGGAAGAGCTGCAGTCGGTCGATTACCAGAAGCGCAACGAGACCAACGAAATCTTCATCCCGCCGGGCGAGCGCCTGGGCAATGCGGTGATGGAGTTCAAGAACGTCTCCAAGAAGTTCGGCGACCGCCTGCTGTTCGACAACCTGAGCTTCCTGGTGCCGGCCGGCGCCATCGTCGGCATCATCGGCCCGAACGGTGCCGGTAAGTCGACCCTGTTCAAGATGATCACCGGCCAGGAAAAGCCGGATACCGGCGAGATCGTGGTCGGCCCGACCGTGAAGCTGTCCTACGTGGACCAGAGCCGCGACGCGCTGGAAGGCAACCACAACGTCTTCCAGGAAATCGCCGGCGGCCTGGACATCCTCAACATCAACGGCATCGAGATCCAGTCGCGCGCCTACATCGGCCGCTTCAACTTCAAGGGCCAGGACCAGCAGAAGATGGTCGGTTCGCTGTCCGGTGGTGAGCGTGGCCGCCTGCACATGGCCAAGACCCTGCTGCAGGGTGGCAACGTGCTGCTGCTCGACGAACCGTCCAACGACCTGGACATCGAAACCCTGCGTGCGCTGGAAGATGCGCTGCTGGAGTTCCCGGGCAACACCTTCGTCATTTCGCATGACCGCTGGTTCCTGGATCGCATCGCGACCCACATCCTGGCGTTCGAAGGCGACTCGCACGTGGAGTTCTTCCAGGGCAACTACCGCGAGTACGAAGAAGACAAGCGCCGCCGCATGGGCGACGACGCCGCGCCGAAGCGCCTGCGCTTCAAGGCGCTGAAATAAGAAAGGAAGAACGGCCGCGCTCTGCGCGGCCGTTCTGCATTCGGGTAGGTCACGACCGTTGGTCGTGACACCTTATTGTCGCGAGAATCTCCATGTCCCTGTTCGAGCGCCTGTTCCAGCTGCAGCAGCACGGCACCACCGTGCGTACCGAGCTGCTGGCCGGTGTCACCACCTTCCTGACGATGTCCTACATCGTCTTCGTGAACCCCGAAATCCTCGGCACCACCGGCATGGATGCGGGTGCAGTGTTCGTGGCCACCTGCCTGGCCGCCGCACTGGGTTCGGCAGTGATGGCGCTGGCCGCCAACTTCCCGGTCGGCATGGCGCCCGGCATGGGCCTGAACGCGTTCTTCGCCTTCACCGTGGTCGGCGCCGCCGGCCTGCCGTGGCAGCAGGCACTGGGTGCGGTGTTCATCTCAGGCCTGGTGTTCCTGGTGCTGTCGCTGACCGGAGTACGCGCGTGGCTGGTATCGGGTATTCCCTCATCGCTGCGCTCGGCCATCGTGGCCGGCATCGGCCTGTTCCTGGCGATCATCGCGCTGCAGAAGTCCGGCGTGATCGTCGGCAATGAAGACACACTGGTGGCGCTGGGCCCGTTGAACACGGCGCCGCCGCTGCTGGCACTGGCCGGCTTCCTGCTGATCGCGGTGCTGGAAGCGCGGCGCATCCGCGGTGCGATCCTGATCGGCATCCTGGCCGTGACCGGCGCTGGCTGGGCATTGGGCGACGTGCAGTACCAGGGCCTGGTCTCGCTGCCGCCGAGCCTTGCACCCACCTTCCTGCAGCTGGACCTGCCGGGCCTGCTGCACCATGACGGCGGCGCACCCATCGCAGTACTTCTGCAGGTGGTGCTGGTGTTCGTGCTGGTGGAGGTGTTCGATGCCACCGGCACGCTGTACGGCGTGGTCGGCCGTGCCGGCCTGCTGAAGCTGCCGGGCGCGCAGAAGCGTTTCGGCCGCGCGCTGCTGGCCGACAGCACCGCCATCGTGGCGGGTTCGATGCTGGGCACCAGCAGCACCACCGCCTTCGCTGAAAGCGCCTCGGGCGTGCAGGTAGGCGGCCGTACCGGCCTGACCGCGCTGGTGGTGTCGGCACTGTTCCTGGCGGCGCTGCTGTTCTCGCCGCTGGCGGCAATGGTGCCCAGCTATGCCACCGCGCCCGCGCTGCTGTTCGTCGCCGGCCTGATGCTGCGCGAACTGGTGGAAGTAGACTGGAGCGACCTGACCGAATCGGTGCCGGCGGCGCTGTGTGCGCTGGCGATGCCGTTCACCTACTCGATTGCCAACGGCCTGGCGTTTGGCTTCATCGCCTATGCCGCGCTGAAGGCCGGCACCGGGCGCTGGCGCGAAGTGCATCCGGCGGTGTGGCTGGTGGCGGTGCTGTTCACCCTGCGCTACGCGCTGGAATGACCGTTGTGTGGGGCCAGAGCCCATTGCGATGCAATGGGATCCGACCCCGCAGCACTGCAGCTACCAGCGCGGCTGCAGGCGGCCGTCGGCGGCGAAACGCCAGCGTCCTTCAGCCCAGCCCAAGCCGAACAGGGCCAGCATCTGCGAGTAATAGGCCGGTGCATCAGCACGCTGCTGTTCGGCACTGGGCAGGCTGGCCCGCAGCGACTGCGCGTGCTCCGTGTCGCCCTGCGCGATCAGATACGGTAGCAGGGCCGCACGGAATCCGTAGTTGCCTTCGCCCTGCCCCTGGCCACTGCGGGTGTCGATCTTTTCCCACATCGGCGCACCACTGCGCAGGCGCTGCAGCGGCCCGGACAGGGCCGCCAGCTGCGTGCGGAACAACGGATCGCGCGGCGCGGTCATGCCTGCCCAGGTGTAGCAGCGGATCGCATCGTAGCCGCCGACCGCACCGCGCACCGGATCGACGACGAAGCGATCGCCTTTCCACGCCGCCCAGTCCGGTGCGAACCCGTGCGGGCTGCTCTGCTGCAACAGCTGCACGCTGTTGCGCGCCAGTGCCTGCCACGGCCCGCCGCGATCCTCCACTGCAAAGCGGCGCAGCAGCGGCAGTGGCAGATAACTGGGGTTGACCCGCGTGGCCTCCCCTTCGACGAATCCCTGTGGGCCCGGCAACAGCATCGGGCCGAGCCCGGGCAGGTCCACGATCTCGCGTGCCCGCACCTGGGCGAGCATGCCCTCGGCGATGGCGTTCAGCGCGGGACGGCGCCACAGCCGCGCGCCTTCCAGCAGCGCATAGGCCAGCCAGAGATCGGAGTCCGAGGCCGGGTTGTCATCCAGTACCCGCCACGCTCCGGCATCATCGCGTCCCCACAGCCAGGCGGGCAGGCGCTTGCCCATGTCACCAGCGGCGAGGTTGTCCTGGGTCCAGCCCAGGATGCGGTCGAACAGCGCCTGGTCGTTGTTGACCAGGGCGAAGAACAAGGCATAGGACTGGCCTTCGGACGTGCTGCGCTGATCGTCCTGGCTGCGATCGATCATGCGTCCGTCGCGGCTCAGGCTGCTGTCGAGCAGTACCTGCCACGCCGGCCAGCGCGGTGCGGGCGCGGCCTGCGCGCTGCACCAGCCAAGCAGCGGTAGCGTGGCGGCCGCCTGCAGCAGGCGACGTCGCCGCAGGTCAGCGGAATTCGCCATACGGCACCAGTGGCGATACGGGCAATGGTAGGTTTCCCTGCCACGGTTTGAAGGTATAGCGCAGGTAGAGCTGGAACGAATTCGGCGAGAAATCGCGGCTGCGCTGCAGAGTGCCGGCGGCACCCAGCACGAAGTGGTCGCCCAGGCGGCGCTCGACCGCACCATACAAGCGGTAGCCGGTGCCGGTGCTGCTGCTGTCGCCGGTGTACAGGCCGGCCTCGTCCAGCTGCAGGGGGCCATACTGCGGCTCGAGCTGTGCGATCACGCGCTCGATCAATGCCTGGTCGGGGAAACGGCTGATCGACGAGGTACGCGCACTGGACACACTTACCGAGCCATCCAGGCGCACCGACCACACGTCGTTGCGCCAGGCGAAGCTGACCGGCAGGCTCAGCGACGCATAGCGCTGCGGGCTGTAGTAGCCGCCCTGGCCCAGCGAGTAACCGCCCAGGTCCTTCTGGTAGCGCCAGTACATCGCGGTGGTGCCCACATCCAGCCGCATGTCGGGGCGCTGGATCAGCTTGTGGTACCAGCCCACCATCGCGCGTGCACGGGTATTGTCGACCACGTTGTGGCCGGTCAGCCGATGCCAGCTCCAGTTCGACCACACGCCATCGCGGCCACCCTGGTCGTAGCCGAGGCTGAAGGTCACGCCGTTGGCGGTGACGCCGCCCCAGCTGATGCCACTGCGCGGATCAACCGCACCGGCCTGCGACAGCAGCGAATTGGTCATTGGCCGCCGCGACACCGTGGCGCCCCAGCCGAAGCGCCCGAGGTCACCATTGAAGGTGACACCGCCAAGCCAGTTGCCGACCACGTAGTTGGACGGGGTGTGGCCGATATCGAAGTTCCAGCGGTCATCCAAGGTGCGCCAGCCCACGGCGAAGCCGGCGCCGGAGGTGCGCCGCTGGTGCACGAAACGGGTGCAACCCGGTGCGCGCAGGCGGCTGTTGTCAGCCTGCAGCAGATCCAGGTCGCAGCTACCGAAATCCTCGTCGTAGGCCCCGTTCCCGTCGGTCTGGAAGCGGCCGGCATCGAAGCTCACCTGCTCGATGCGCGCCCAGCCCAGGCCACCGGCGAACGGCGCGTCGAGATGCGCGATGCGGGTATCGCGCGACAGCCGCGAAATACCCGGGGTTCCGTCGCTACGGCGCCCGGTGTCCTGCATCACCGTCAGGGTGGGATTCTCCTGCTGGTACAGGGTCTCCACGTCGCTGCGCAGGCTGCGCCGCAACCAGTCATCGCCGGCCGTCTCGCGGCTGGCCAGGGTCAGCGCGCGATTGTCGCGTGGCGCGGCCTGGCTGGGGGCCAACAGGCCGTTGTCGGCCATCGCATGCGCATACATGTCCAGCGCCTGCTGTGGATCATCGCGGCGCACCAGCCGTGCAGCATCACGCCAGGACTGTGCGTCGGGCCCGGTCTTGCGCGCCAGCAACGCGCGCAGGATCGCCAACGCCTTCGTGTCCTCGCGCAGGTCGGTCCAGATCGTGGCGAGCTGGCGCTGCTGGCCGATCTCGGCATCGTCCACTGTTGGCGGTGCGTCGTGCATCTGGCGGCGCGCGCTGGCCAGATCGCCGGTGCCAATCCAGGCCTGTACCTGGCCCAGCTGCGCATCCACGTTGTCCGGCTGTGCAGCAAGCACGCGCTGGTAGTAGTGCAGCGCCTGCGCGTGGTCGCCGCGCAGGCGCGCCCATTCGGCCATCAGCAGATCGTTGTCGGTGCTGGGCGGTTGCTGCTGCAGCAGCGCGATGGCTTCGGCCTCCCTGCCCTGCGCACGCAGATCCCACAGATGATCGACCAGCTGCTGCCGCTGCAGGCGCGCCGACAGCGCGCGGATGTCATCGTCCCACTGCGCCTGCGGCAGCGCATCGAGCACCGCCAGCGCCTGCGGCAGCCGATCGGATCCCGACAGATAGAGCGCCTGCGCGTAGCGCGCTTCGGCACTGGCGTTGTGCGTGGCCACGTCGGCCACCACCGCGTCGGCTTCGTCCTGCCGGCCGGCGGCGCGCAGCTCGTTGCCCAGCGCATAGGCCAGCCATGCATCGCCCGGCAGTTCGCCGCGCAGCTGCTGTCCCAGCGTGATCGCAGTGCCTGCATCCCCGGCAGCCAGTGCCTGCTCGCGACGCTCACGCAAGCGACTGATCTGCAGCTGGCGCAGGTCTTCGGCATACAACCTGCGCTGGGCAGCGGGCAATGCGTTGATGAAGGCTTCCAGCCGCTGAGGATCGGTGCGACCGTACAGCTGCACCAGCTTGCGGATCACGTTGGCATCGTTGGGCGCCATCCGCCGGGCAACCTGCAACTGGCGTTCGGCCGCGGCGTCATCACCACGGGCCACGGCCACGTCGACCAGGCCCAGTGCAGCATTGACGTCGCGGGGCTGCTGGCGGCGCGCCTGCGCATACAGGCGCTCGGCTTCGTCCAGCCGGCCGGCCGCCAGCGCCGCGTCGGCCTGGTCCAGCTGCAGCCAGTAGCGGGTGCTGGCGATCAGGTCACGCCACTTGTCGTTGCTGTCACCGGCCGGGGTGGCCTGCACCGCACGCTGGAAATAGTTGATGGCCTGCTCGCGGCGGCCCTGGCGCATCAGCGCCATGCCCAGCCCCCCCAGCAGGTCGGGCTCGCGAGGATAATCGCGCAGGGCCCGCAGGAAGGCGCGCTCGGCCTCTTCATTGCGGCCTGCATCGAGCAACTGCTGGCCACGCAGACCGGCGCGCCACGCCGGGTCGCTGACCCGCTTGTGCTGGTCGGTGTAGCGGTCGCGCACCAACGCGATGTCGGCGAACGTCGGGTTGCGGGTGATGAAGTCCTGCAGCCTGCGTACGCTGCGGTCATCGGCCGGCTGATCCTTCAGGTAGGCCCACTCGGCGTCCGCCGCCATGCCGCGCGCTTCCGGATTGCGCCCCATGCGCTGCAGCACGGCCAGCGCCTCGGCATCGCGGCCGGCCGCGAACAGCATCTGCGACAGCGCCTGCAGCAACGGCACATTGCCCGGATAGCTGCGGTCCAGTTCGCTCAGCGCACGGATCGCCTGTGTACGCCCATCCGCCTGGGCGCCGCGCAGGCGCCAGTACTCCAGGCCCAGCTGCAGGCCGGGCGGGTCATCGTTGAACAGGCGCCGGTAGATAGCCAGCGCTTCGGCGCTGCGACCACCGGCAGCGAACAGACGCGCCTGCTGCAGGTCCTGCTGCAGGTCACCACGGTAGGCCTGCCAGAGGCGTTCGCCGGCGGCCAGTTCACGGGTACCCGCGCCGATCTCGCGCAGGCGCTTCAGGGTCGCCTCGGCATCCTGCAGCTTCTGCTGCGACAACTGCACTTCCAGGATCGCCACCAGCGTGCCGCGATCATCCGGTGCCAGCATGCGCAGCCGCGCCAGCGCGTCTTCGATCAGGCTCTGGCGACCGGTGGCCTCACCGATGCGCACCTGCTGCAGCAACCACTGGCGCTGCTCGGCGATGGTTCCGCCCGGTGTATCGGACAAGGTCTGCGCCGCGCAGGGCCCGGCACCGGCCAGTCCCAACAGGACCAGGCCGGATACGGTGACCAGCGGATGCCGAGTGCGTGCCATCAATGCCCCGGGTCCAGGCGCTTGGCCGCAACCCAGCGCAGCGTGCGCCACAACAGGAAGGCCACCATCAGCACCACCAGCGTGGCCAGCACCGCCAGCAGTGCCGGGTGGTCGGCCAGGTGGTACCACAGCAGCAGCCACCACGGCAGCGCGCCGACGTAGTAGTGATCGCCGACGAACTGGCTGTGGATGCCCGAGGTACGCAGGATCGCCACCGAACCGGCGATGGCTTCGCGCTTGCCGGTATCACTGAGCGCATCGTCGAGCAGGCCGTAGTCGGCGGCGTTGCTGGCGGCCAGCGAAACGATGCTGCGCTGCGCATGCCTCGGCGACTGCAAGCCGATGATCGCGGCGAACGGCGCCTGCGCGCTCACTGCCACTTCGGTCACCGCCGGGTCGCCATCGCGGCTGCCACGGCGCGCCTGTTCCATCGCCTGCTGCGGCGACGGCGACTGGCCGTTGAGCAGACGCGTGCGCTGGTCGTCGATCAGCAGCGACAGCTGCTGGCTGCCGCGCAGTTCGGCAGGCAGGGCGCCCAGCATCAGCAGGTCCGCATCCAGCGCGCTGGCCTGCTTCCAGTCATCGGACAGGCGCAGGCCATAGGCCGGGTAGCCGCTCTGCACGCCCAGCCCACCGATCAGGTTCAACAGCAGGCTGACCTGTGCTTCGCTGGCGCCGGGCGGCACCAGCACGACCGTCTCGGACAGATCGGCCATGCGGGTGAAGGGGAAACCGCTGAGTGCGAACGCGGACAGGTCCGGCAGGCCCATGTAGTGATGGAACCCGGAGAAGTCGATGGTGGAGTCTTCCTCGATGGCTGCCTGCAGGTTGGGCGGCAGCACGGTCTGGCAATGATCGCGCTGTGCACTTCCCATCACGCTGGCGAAGTTGAAATCAAAGCGCAGCTGGTTGCGGTCGCCCAGCTTGAGCGCCGGAATCAACAGGCGCCCGTCATCGGCACCGGCATCGCCGGCCAGCACCGGCAGGCGGATTTCCTCCAGGCCCTGCTTGCCGTTGCGACGCACCAGCGGGAAGCTGGAGATGAACTGGTCGTTGATTGCAACGCCCAGCCGCGACTCATCGCTGCCGAACGGCGGCGTGTAGCGGTAGCGCAGGTTCAGCGGAATGCCCTGGTTGCGCCAGATGAACAGGTCCGGCGGCAGGTTGAGGTTGACCGTGATCGGCTGCGGCGACACGCCGTTGGCGTGCAGCTGCTGCGGATAGTCGAGTAGTTCGGCCAGGCGCACGGCGCGGTCGGTACGCACCCAGTTCGGTGCGTCGTACGGCTTGCGCGGGGCCAGCGGCTTGATCTCGTCGACGCTGACCTGACGGCCGCGGAACAGCACGTTGCCGGCCGCCATCGCGGCCACCGCCTTCTGCAGATCCTCATCGTTGCGGCCCAGCACCAGCAGCAGCTTGCGCTGCGGATCCTCCGGCAGCGACATCAGTTCGATCATCGGGCCCTTCACTGGGGCATGGTTGGCGATCACCGGCGGGAACCTGCCGTTGACCGCCAGCACTACCGCGTGACCCTTGTCCGGCAGCGCACCGAAGCTGACCGGAAAACGCGCCTGGCGCCACCAGCCGGACAGGCTGCCGAAGTACGAGGACATCACCGCCGCCGCGCGCTGCTGCGCCAGGCTCGGTGCGGCGGCAAACACCACCGGCAGTTCCAGGCGTGCGGTATCGCGCGGGTCGAAGAACGGCAGCGGGAAGTTGGCCAGGTCGTCCTGCATCGCCAGTGGCTGGCCACCCAGGCGCAGCGTGCTGTTGCTGGACAGGTTGACCCACAGCGAGCTGTGCGTCGGCTCTTCGCAGATGTCGGTGTAGTGACCGACGAACTCCAGGCGGACCTGGTTGAAATCGGCGATCAGGCGTGCGTCCAGCGGCAGCTTGGCCTGCACTGGGCGGCCGAGCTGGTCGTTGCTGATCGGCACCACGCCCATCATCGCGTCGTTGAGGTAGACCCGCAGGTGCGACAGGGTCGGGAGCAGCGATGGTGAAGGCGTGAAGCTCAGATCCAGTTCCGCATCGCGGACCAGGCGGTCACGGCGCACCTGGAACTCGAAGGTGGTGGCATTGCGCACCCCCGACAGCAGCGTGTCCTGGCGACGCCCCAGCTGCGCGAAGGTGTTCTGCCGCTGCCAGGGCCAGGCGCTGCCCGCCCAGGTCTGCGCCAGCGCGGGCTCGGTACCGGCGGCAGGCGTGGTAGCGGGTGCGGCCGGCACGCTCGGCATCGGTGGCGCGGCAGGCGCCGTGGTGGGAGGAGTGGCCAGTGCCGGGGCAGGCGCGCTGTTGCCTGACGCCACGGGCAGGGCCAGCAGGGGCAGCAGCAGCCAACGCAGAGAGGACGGAAGGGTCATGGACGAAGCCCTGGATCAGCGGCTGGGTCAGCCGGGTGGGAAGGAAGCGGACGTTGCGGAGCAAAACTGGCCAGCCATCGCAGCAGGCGACGATTCCAGTGTGCCGGGCGGTCAAGGTCGAACGGTGCGAAATCACCCATCCGCCGATAGCCACGCCAGCCCAGGACCAGCACGCTCCACAGGCTACGCGGCAGGCTCTTGGGTTGGTAACCGGCGTGCCAGTCGAGCCAGGCATCGGCGCGGGCGAAGGTGCACTGGGCGAACTCGACGCGCTGGCGTTCGTCCTCGAACAGCAGCAGCAAGCCCAGTCGCTGGCCGACCGTGCGCTGCACGCGCGCCAGGAACGCGAACTCGCGGCGGCCGCGCCCCAGCAGCACCTGCACGCGCTGGCCTTCGGCCAGTTGTGCGTCTTCGCCGAGCTCGACGCCCACGCCATCGTTGGAGTAATCCTGAAGCACGCCGCGCAGGCGGCGGCCATCGGGTACCTGCAGCGCCATCGGCAGGTGGGTGGTGACGCGATGCGTGCGCCGCACCTGCTGCACTTCAGCGGCCACCGCCAGCGCACCACCGATGATCAGCAGGTTGTACAGTACCCACAGCGAACTGACGACCACCGTGCCGCGTTCGTCGAGCGGCCCATGCATGAAGCGCCATACGGCAAAGCACAGGCCTAGCACGTTCAGCAGCGCCAGCACCAGGTAGGGCTGCGCCACGCGCCAGTCGAAGCGATCACCGGCCTGGGTACCACCCTTGTCGGTGACGTTGAACTTGCCACGGCCCGGGCTGAACAGCGCCACGGTAGTGGGCCGTGCGATGTACCAGGCCAGCACGGTCTCGTACACCTCACCCCAGAACGGCCGCCGGTACTTGCCCTGGATTCGCGCGTTGGTAAGGCTGGCGTGGGCCATGTGCGGCACCACGAACAGCAGGATGGCCAGTGCCGGTGCGTAGATGATGTAGACGTGCAGCAGCAGGAACGCCAGCGGCGCGGTGAGGAACACCAGGCGCGGAATGCCGGCCAGGAAATGCAGCATCGCGTTGGCATAGCAGAAGCGCTGGAACAGGCTCAGGCCCTTGCCCAGCAGCGGGTTGTCGATGCGGAAGATCTGCACCATGCCGCGCGCCCAGCGGATGCGCTGGTTGACGTGTGCGCCGAGGCTGTCGGTGGCCAGGCCGGCTGCCTGCGGAATGCGCAGGTAGGCCGAGTTCCAGCCCTTGCGGTGCAGGCGCAGCGCGGTGTGCGCATCCTCGGTGACGGTCTCGGTGGCAAACCCGCCGATGGCATCGATGGCCTCGCGCCGCAGTACCGCGCAGGAGCCGCAGAAAAACGCCGCGTTCCACAGATCGTTGCCGTCCTGCACCAGGCCGTAGAACAGCTCGCCTTCGTTGGGGTCGCTGCGGAACACCTGCAGGTTGCGTTCGAACGGATCGGCCGAGAAGAAGTGGTGCGGGGTCTGCACCAGCGCCAGTTTCGGGTCGCGCAGGAACCAGCCGCAGGTGATCTGCAGGAACGAACGCACCGGCAGGTGGTCGCTGTCGAAGATGGCCACCAGCTCGCCATCGATCAGGGTCAGGGCGTGGTTGAGATTGCCGGCCTTGGCATGGCGGTTATCGGCGCGGGTGACGTGGTTGACCCCGGCGCGCTCAGCGAATGCGCGGAATTCTTCGCGCTTTCCATCATCGAGGATGTGGATGCGCAGCTTGTCGGCCGGCCAGTCCAGGCCCATCGCTGCGTACACGGTGTGCCGCACCAGCGCCAGGTCTTCGTTGTAGGTGGGAATCAGCACATCCACCGTCGGCCACTGGCGGATGTCGGCCGGCAACGGCGCCGGGCGGCGGCGCAGCGGCCACGCCACCTGCACGTAGCCCAGCATCAGCACCAGCCAGGAATAGGTTTCCGCCGCCAGCAGCACCACGCCACAGACCAGGTCGAAGGTGCTGTTCCAGTTCAGCGTGGCGGTATAGCGCCACCATAGGTAACGGCAGGACACGGTGATCGACAGCACGACTAGCACCAGCGTCGCATAGCGCCCCTGCATGCGCCGCACCAGCAGCGCGATGGCCCACAGCAGTGCAACGAACACGAACTGTGCGAGATAGGTGAACGGCTGGGTGATGCACAGCGCCGCCAGCCCCAGCGTGGCCAACCCGACCAGCAGGGTCAGCAGGTGCCGCGAACGTGGCGACAGGCTGCCCATCTTACGGCCGAACCAGGCCGCCACGCGGCTGTTCCAGAATTCACTGGGCGCATCGCGCATCGCGCGCAGATAGCGCAGGCGGCCACGACCGGCCGCACCACGCAGTTCGGCAATGCGTTCGCGCCGGGCCTGGGCCAACCGTTGCCGCCTCAGCGAGGGCTGCGGTACCAACCGCACCACCGATAGCCACATGGCCTGGATCAGCAATCGCAGGGGATCACCTGGGCGCCAGCGACGGTCGCCCTGTATCTGCGGGAAGGCGTAGCGCAGGCGCGGCGCCTGCGCCTGCCATGCCGGCCCTTCCAGGCGCAGGAACGCCCAGCCCACGCATTGCAGCAGCCACAGCATTGCCCGCGTCGGCCAGGACGCATGCACCCGCTCACGCAGGCGTCCCCAGTCCAGGTAATAGACGCGGGCACCCATCAGCGTCCTCTCGCCGCGGCCTGGCGCCGTGTGGCCTCCGCCAGGCACCACAGCACCAAGCCATCCACATCGGCAGCAGCCAGCGAATCGGTCGCATAGCGGCCCAGTGGCTGCTTGCTGGCCAATGCGGACGGCACCCGCGCATCCTCGTGCAGCGGCTGCGGCACCAGCCGCGCCCCGTGCGCGTGCAGCCACAGCTGCATCAGATCGCGCTGCACCGGAATGACCGGGTCATAGCGGTTGGCCAGCAGCAGGCGGGTGTCATCCGGCTGGCATTGCAGGAACACATGGCTGACCGGATCGACACAGGCCAGGCGCAGCGGCAGCGTGCAGCGCGCGTGCTGGTTGATGGCCGCAGCGTGCGCCGGCAGGCGCTGCGGCAGGTCGAACAGGATCCAGTCGAACTGGGTCTCCAGCAGCGGAATGCGTTCGGCCCAGGTGGCCGGCGCCTGCTGCAGCTGCTGTTCGATGCGCATCGCGGCCCCGGCATCGACACGACCGTAGGGCAGCACCGCCAGCCCCGCTGCGATGGCATAGGCGGCATCGCGCCAATCCGTGCCGTCCAGCTGCGCGCGCGCCCAGCCGTTGTCGACATCGGCCGGCAGGCCCAGGTGCAGGCCGAGCATCTGGTCCGGGCTGCATTCGACCAGCAGCACACGCTGGCCCTGGGCGTGCAGGCCCTGGCCCAACGCGGCAAGCACCGTAGTGACGCCGGTTCCGCCATGGATGCCCTGCAGCGACAACACGGTGCTCATCGGCGTGGCTCCAGTTCGGCCAGCAACGGCCAGCGCGCCAGCGCCCGTGCACGTTCCTGCTGGGCCGAGAAGTCCACGTAGGGCAACCCTGGCATGTCCAGACTGCGGCGCAGCAGGTCGATGTCATCCTCTTCCACGGACAATGTGACCGGCACGGCAAGAATGTCGGCAGGCATCAGCGCGCCTCCTCCGGGTAGGGGCTCCAGGTCTGGCTGCCCTGCAGCTGCAGCCAGGGCTTGCCGGCGTACTCGATGACCTTGGCGCCTTCGTTCTCCGATACCGACGGTGTCTGCGGCAGCCCCTTCAGCAGGCTGTCCCAGTTACGCTCGCTCGGCGGCGACTGGGCATTGAGCGCGTACACACGCGACACCAGCTCGGACACCGCCAGGTAGCTGCTCGGTTCGGGCACATGACGTGGGCCGCCGGCCGCCGGCGCGCCCATGCCGATCAGCTTCACGCCCACCGGCACGTGAGTGATCGATGGACTGGGAATCTCACGCATGCCCGGAATCTGCATGCGGTCGCCATGCAGGGCCGCGCCATGCTCAGGCACCACCACGATCATCGCGCGGCGGCCACTCTTCTCCACCGCATCGACGAAACCGGCCATGTCACCCAGCACCATTTCCGCACGTGCCTTGTAGTCGGCGGCATTCGAACGGCCATCGGCGCCGACGATGCGGTTGCCATCGTGCAGCGAGATCGTGTTGTAGAACAGCGCCACCTGCTGGCTGGTCCCGGCCAGCCGCTGTTTCCACCACGCCATCAGCACATCACCATCGCGGCGCAGCGGTGACTTGTCGAACGCCACCAGCGCTTTAGGAAACGCGCTGATGTCCATCGGCTGCGCCTGCAGCCCACCGTACTGGTGCAGTTCGCCGATGAAATCGTCGAAGTGGCCGTCATGGTTCATCGCCAGCTCGCTCTGGAAGCCCAGATGCTGCAGGTTCGAGAACAGCTGGCACTCGGCCGGCACCGGATCGAACAGCGCGGTGTGCGAGGTCTGGCCACAACTGGCGCGCAGCAGGCGGATCGCTGCTGGGCCGCTGTAGGCGGTTGCCGAGTTGAAGTCGTCGAACACCACGTCCATGTGGTCGAGCAGGTTGTTCTGGCGCAGCCCCACTTCATCCAGATCGCTCCATGCCAGCGAGCAGATGTTGAGGATGATGACGTCGAACGGCGCGCCGCTGCCCGGTGCGGGGAAGCTGGTCTTGAGGCTGGCCTGCTGCTGGTAGAAGCTGGCCAGCCATGCATTGAGCGTCTCGTTGTTGGCCGGCGGCAGGCCGCCACCTGAGGTGCCTCCGGTGCTGGCGGTGGCCGCGGTGGCCGCGGTGGCGGTACCCTGCCCCCAGTTCCAGCCCGCCGGCATCGGTATCGCCATCACGGCCAGGCCAAGCATGCCCAGCACGCTCAGGGTAGTGATGCGCAGCCACGGCTTGAGCAGCATGTAGGCCAGCACCAGCATCACCAGCACCGCCACCATCTGCCAGTTGATGAAGCGCTGGGCCAGTTCAAGCCAATAGTCGGCCGAGAAGTCCAGCACGCCCGGCTGCACCAGCAGGCGCCGGAACGGTGGCCACCAGGTGTCCTGGTAGTACAGCGCGACGCCCACCGGTACCGCGACGACGGTGCGCGCGATGCGTGCCCAGCGCCAGCGCAGCGGAATCAGCAGCGCGCCCAGGAACAGCAGGTTGGGCAGGATCTTCAGATCCAGCGCGCCCATCCAGGCCAGTACCACCTTGGACAGGAAGTACAGGTTCCAGCCACGCAGGTCGGCCCAGGCGAAGGGAGATGCGGGTGCCATCTGCGGACTCATGCAGCCCTCCGCGGCGCACGCTGGCGTACACCGGCGCGGCGCAGATGGCGGGGCGGCAGCCAGCGCGCGACACGGCGGCGCAGCCCGCGCCACAGGGTGCCAAGCATGGCACCGAAGGGAATCATCACCAGCGCGCAAGCGACGATCAGGGTCCAGAGTTGCTGGTCGGTGGTCATGCGCGATCTCCCAGTCGCAGCGGCTTCGGGGCGGTGAAAACAGGTGCCTCCAGCGCCGGGGCCACTGCCGGCAGAACCGCGGGGGCTTCAGGCAGTACCTCGGCCTCCGGATCGCTGCTGCGGGCGTTCATCGCTGCAATGTCGTATTCGGCCAGACGCTGGTAGCCGTCGAACAGTTCGCGCCAGGGCAGACGGAACAGATTGCCCAGGGCCTGCTCGACCGCGTCACGCCGGCAACCAAACAGGAACAGGCGTACCTGCCCGCGGTAGACACAGGCCAGGTCGCCCTGGCGGCGGATGCGCAGCTGCTGCAGGGTCTGCTCCGCGCGCAGCCCGGCCACCGGCTGCAGCGCCAGCACGGCGCTTTCCACCGCGCTGCCGTCCTGGTCGATGCGTTCGCCAGCGATCTGGCGGAAGCGTGCGGCGTTGACCAGGCCACTGACCGATGGTGGCCGATGCGCACGGATCAACGGCTCCGGATCTTCAGCCAGCTGACCCTGCCAACGTTGGCGCTGCACGGTTTCCAGCAGGGTCAACAGGCGCGGCAAAGGCGTGTCGGCTGGCACCACCAGGCTGCAGCCGCACTGCATCAGCAGCCGCTCATCGGCGTAGCGCAGGCAGGGCTGCAGCTCGCGCACCACCAGTTTCAATGCGTTGCCACGTTCGCGGCGCAGGCGGTGCAGCAGGCGGGCCAGTGCATCCACCTTTGCATTCTCGTCGATGGCCAGCACCACGGTGGCCTCGCGCGCCTGCAGCGCGGCCGGCAGCAACCCGCCCCAACCGTCATACAGGCGCCAGGCCGCCGACAACGGCGGCGCACCTTCCAGTACTTCGGTCTGGGCCAGGTAGACATCGCGGTCACCGCCGCTGGCCAAACCGATCGCCGTCTCGGCGGCATCGGCCTCGGCCAGATGGCGCAGCCCACGGTTCTCCTGCTCGATGCCGAATGATCGCTGCGCCACCACACCATGGCTGTTGGACCAGTAGTGCAGCAGCAACTGCAGGGCGCCGCGATGCGGATGCAGCTGGGCCACGCCGGCACAGCTGCGGTTCAACGGCAGCAGCCGTGGCGCAAGCGTCGCCACTTCGCCATGGCACAGCAACAGCAGCACCTGCTGCGCCTGCACGGCCCAGTCCTGCAGCTGCTGGCACCAGCGCGCCAGCCGGGCATCGTCCCAGCCGTCCAGCGCCGCCACCGGGAACTGCACCATGCTGAGCCGGGTGCGCGCCGACGCGGTGCGCGGCAGATCGCCGGTCAGCCCGCGCAGCGCCTGCTGCATGCCATGGTGCGAGCGTTGGAACAGCCGCAGGCGGGCCGGCCCCTGGTCGGCCGGCAGCAGCGCCAGCATCGATTCGGCCCCCCGCCCCAGCGTGACCAGCACGGCCTCGTCCAGTGCGTCGGCCGTGGCCAGCACACCGGCACCGAGCAGATCCGTCGGTGCGCTGCCGGCGGCGACCACCCAGTACAGGCCCCCGCTGCGCATTTCGACGAATTCGGTGGGCAATCCGGCAATGGCAAGGTGGGTCGCTGGCACGCCGGATCCTTTCATTGCCCCTCAACCGGACGGAACGCCCGGCAGCGGAGGCGCTGCGGTGAAAAAGAGGTCATTTCCATGACGTACATCACATTCATGTTTCTGTACGGCAATAATAGCTCTGATCTTCACGTTTGCGGGATCAAGACGCAGTCAACGCCGCCGGTGGAACTGGCGACGTGCGGCTCGAAACTCAGCAGTGGGGAAACGCGTGTTACTCGTACTGGATCGTGAACGTTGCCTGCCCGTTGGCAGTGCCGGCGCCGACGGTTCCGGCCTGGGTCTGCACGTAGCGCGCACGCAGCGGCAGGCTCATGACACTGGTACCGGCGGTGGTGGTGCCGACACTGATGGTCTGGCCGAAGCGCACTTCGCGCTCGCTGCTGCCGTCGCGCTGGACCATCTGGATGCCGATGCGGGTAGCGCTGTTGGTGGCTGCGCTCAGCTTCAGCACGCCGGGCATGTTCGAGCTGTCCTGGTCGGCGTCCAGGCGGATGCCGATCTTGCTCTGGTATGCGGCCACGTTGCTGCCCTGGCAGTTCAGGCGGATCTCGAAATCGCGGTCGACGGCCTTGGAACCGACACCAGTAAAAGTGGTATTGGGCACGCTGCCGAAATCGACGGCGATATTGCGGCTGCCGGCCTGCACTTCGCAGGTCGGGCTGACCACGGTGGTGCCCGAGCCCTTGAAGGTCGAGGTCAGTTCCGGACGGCCAGGGCCGTCGCCGTCGAGATAATAGGTGGTGAAGCGGCCGTTAGGCGCGATGATGCCCGAGCCCGTCTGCGCGGCGGTCTTGATCAGCTCCACCCGGAAGCGGCCACCGTTGAGGGTCAACGTCCGGCTGCCCCCCAACTGCAGGGTATGTGGGTAGTAAGTCTGGATGGTGCCCGAATCACGATAGACACGAATGCCCACCCCGGCTACATCGGTGGCATAGACGTTGCTGAAACCCGGGACCGCGTTCTGCTGCGCGGCGTTGACGAAACGGCCATTGGCACTACCGCCCCAGCGATCGCAGTAACCGATGCTGTCGCGCTGGTTGATAGGCACGATCAGCTCCTTGATCACACCACCGACGGGCAGGCTAGGCAGGATTACGATCTGCCCCATGTCCATCTGCACGTCCTGCGCGACAAAGCCCTGTTGGGTGATGTAGCAGGTCGCCAACGCCGGGCTGGCCACGGCAATACCAGCCAATATGGCCACCGCACTCAGCGCCTTGCGGCCACGGGAAGAGATCATCGGCATGCTGCCTCCAGCGGGATGAAGCCGGTCCTGGACGCATCGGCGCCCGCCGGAACCTGGTAATCGACGGTGCAGCGCTGATCGGCGCCCGCGCCCCACTCCACCAGCAGGCGGCCCTGGGTCTGCTCGCTGCGCACATACAGGCGGCCGCCCTGACTGACCATGCCCACCGGCTGGCCCTGCTCGTCCTTGACCTGTGCTCCGAACGGTATGCTGCGGCCATCAGGGTTGCGTACCTGGATCAGCAGCGCATTGCCCTTGCGGGTATCGAAGCGCAGGTAGCTGATGGCACCGGCGAACGGCGCGATCGCCTGGCTGGTGCTCTCCAGTTCGACGTCGTGGGCCATGCCCTGCGGGTCGAGGGTGACGGTGTTGAGGCGGTATGGCGACACGTACGGCACCACGGCGTAGCCGCGGCCATCGACGCGCAGGCCAGGGGCGTTGCTGACGATGGCATCGCGTGCGCCCGGAGCTTCCACCAGCACCATGGTGTCGCCACGCTGCGGGGTGAAGGTGAAGCCGCCCGGATGCACGACCACGCTGCCGTTGGCACCGGCCGAGGCCTGGCGGAAATCACGCGAGTGGCTGTAGGTGGCGTTCAATGCCGAATAGCGGCTGCGGTATTCGACGTTGCCGACTGCGGTGGTGCCGCCTTCGCGCGAGTCGGACAGGGCGGCGCCATAGCTGAAGTTGTTGTCGACGCCGGCCGAACCGGTGATGCCGACGCGGCTGTTGTCGTAGCCACCGCGATCGCGCACGCCGAGGTCGGCGCTGAACGATACCGGGTGGGTACCACGGCCCAGCGGCACGCTCATCGACAGCAGGTACTGGGTATCGGAACGGCCCAGAACGCCCTCTTCGGTACGCAGCGCAGAGAAGCCATAATTCACTGAGCGCCAGGCGTTGTTGTAGCCGACCTGGTACTGCTTGGAGGTGCCGGAGCGATCGTAGAAGTCGCGCACCGAACCGGTCAGGTACAGCGCGCCGCCGCGACGACCCAGCGGCTGGTTCAGCGTCACCTGGAACTGGCTGCGCTGGCGGCCGCGGGTGGTCGGATCGATGCCACGCTTGTCCGAATCACGACCGTACAGTGCGTCCTGCAGGCTGTAGAAGCCTTCAGTCGAATAGCGGTAGGCGGCCAGGGTCAGGTTGGTCCCGGTCTCGCCGATCATGTTGCTGTAGCTCAGGCGCACGCTGGCACCGGTGTGGTTGCCGTAGTGATCGAACGAGGTACGCGCATGGGTGACGTCGGCGGCGAACGCGCCGACCGGCGTGGACAGGCCAACGCCGTACAGCAGCGACAGGTAGCCGTCGCTCAGTGCGCTGCCGCCGTACAGGGTCAGCTGGTTGCCGATACCACGCTGGTAGGTGCCCTGCACCAGCCACGGCTCATCGGCCAGCAGCTTGTTGCGCACCTGGCCGGCGGTCAGCGAATAGCGTGATACGCCTTCGCGCAGCATCTGCGGCACCGAACCGAACGGCACCTTGAACTCGCGGCGACGGCCATCGGCCTCGATCACGCTCACTTCCAGGTCGCCGCCGTAACCGGTCGGGTACAGGTCGTCGATGACGAAGCTGCCCGGCGATACGGTCGAGGAGTAGATCAGCTGCTGGTTCTGGCGCACTTCGATACGCGCGTTGGTCTCGGCGATGCCGCGCACGACCGGCGCGTAACCGCGCAGCGAATCGGGCAGCATGCGGTCATCGCTGGCCAGGCTGGCACCGCGGTAGCCGATCGAATCGAACAGTTCGCCGGTGGTGTAGGCCTCACCGATGGTGAGCATGCCGCGCACCTGCGGGATGCCGCGCTGGGCGTAGGTCGCGATGCTCTGCCAGTGGCGACCATCGCCCTCGGACCAGGTCAGGTTCGAGTCGTGGCGGAACTGCCAGCCGCCCAGGTTGAGGCCGGCGTTGAGGCCCAGGTAAGCACTGCGGTTGCGCTGGCCGCCTTCGACGCGGCTGTCGCTGTCGATGGCATTGAAGCTGTAGCCGACGAAGCCGGCATTGATGCCGCGGTCCCACAGCGACGGATTGACGTAGCCGCGCGCCTCGCGGCGCAGAAACACCTGCGGGATACTGAGGTCGTAGCGCAGGTTGCCGCTGTCATAGATGCCGTAGGCATTGGCCATGCGCTGCTGCACCGGTACGCAGCTGGTCGTGTCGGTCGGCACGGACGGGTCCTGCTGCAACAGCACGGCCTCGCTGTCCACGCCCATTTCCTCCAGCATCGGCAGCGGCAGGCAGGCGTCGACACGGCCCTGCGCATCGGCCTTGAACTGCAGATCGCGGCGTCCCTGCCAGGCACCGTTGACGTAGACGTCGACACGGTAGTTGCCAGCCACCATCGGGTTGCCGTTGCTGAAGGCCGCCAGGTCGACCTGCTTGGCCTGGCCAGACAGGAAGCTGGAGTTGAACTGCGCCGACTCCGGTGCACGCGCGGTGGCCGCACCACTCTGCGCCATCAGCGCCTGTTCGCCGAGATTGGCCGGGGCGGCCAGCGCCCATCCTGGACAGGCCACGCCAGCAACCAGCAGGCAAAGCGCCTGATGGATCGACAATGTCAATCTGTTTCCGATCACACTGACATTCCTTCAGTTCGCCGCACGGCGGCGGTGGCGGGATGCGCGGGCCGTGGGCCAGCGCGGCGCGTTCAGCCCCCGGTGCTGCCGAGGCGGATCGTGTGTTCCACCCGGCCGCCGTAGTCGTTGATGGTGATGAAGCGGACCTGGCTGGTGCCCGCCGGTGCGGCAAACTCCAGGCTCTGCTTCGGTGCAACCATTGCGCCCTTGTCCTCGACGGCCTTTTCGGTGCCGCCGGTCACGGCGTGCACTTCAGCCAGGGTGACGTGGAAGGGACTCGGGTTTTCCACCCGCAGGCGATCGCCGGCGAGCGTCCAGTGCAGTGCTGCCGGTGCGTCGTTGGCGACGCCCTTCAGCCCCTGCGGCCGGTAGAAAAGCTTCAGGCGCGAACGGAACGCGACCTGCAGGTAGTTCTGGTCGCCACTGTCGGCGTTGTCCGGCGACGGCGGCACGTCCAGCACGTTGAGCCAGAACACCGACTCGCGGTCGGTCGGCAGCTGCGCACCGGAGAAGATCAGGCGCAGCGCCTGGCTGCGGCCCGGTTCGACGCGCGCGATCGGCGGCGTCAGTACGAACGGGGCGTCGCTGGTATCGGCGGTCTGGTTGGCGTCGCCACTGTCGATCCAGGCCTGGACCAGGGCGGGCGATTCGCCAACGTTGTCGACCTGCACGGTGACTTCGCGTGCCTGCGCCGGATAGATCACCCGCGTGCCATTGACCACCACGCCGGCCAGTGCGTCCTGGCAGAAGGGCAGCGCGAACGCTGCCAGCAGCAGCGCCCGGGGAAAGAATGCTTTCATCGGAAGTACTACGCTCGAGGTATGGGGCCAGAGGCCGCGAGGCACTGGCCGGCGCGTACGCCGGCCAATGCGGGTACGGCTGCGATCAGTTGTAGATGATCGTGTACTTGACGCTGCTGGTGACGTCGCCCGGGGTGGCGGCGGCAGTGGCGTAGTACTCGGCGTAGTAGTTCAGGTCGGCCGAGCCGTCGGTGCCGACGGTGACCCACTGCGAGTTGGTCTGGGCCTGGCCAGCGCCTGCAGCCTTGATCGGCAGGACTTGGTTGTTCGAGCCCAGCAGCTGCAGCTGCACGTTGGTGGCAGCGTTGGCCGAGGCCTGGTTCAGCAGGCGGCCGGTGTTGAAGTCAACGGTCGAACCCGGCTCGAAGTAGGTAGCGACGTTGCCGGCGCTGCACTTGGTGAGGTTGATCGCGAACGGGGTACGGCCTGCGACGTTGCCGGCGGCGGCCAGCGTGTTCTTGGACACGGTCGGCAGGTTGACGGCGAAGTCCTTGCCGCCCGGGGTCGAGATGGTGCAGGTCTTGTCGGTCACCTTGCCGGTGAAGGTGATGGTGCCGTCGGCGGCGTTGGCGGCCAGCGGAGCGGCGGCCAGCATCAGAGCGGCAATGAGGTTGATCTTGTGCATTCGCTTTTACCTAACCCTACTGAAGAGATGGAAGTAGAGGAGGAAGCAAGGAGCACTGCCGGGCGAACAAGACCCATCCTTGCGTCTCACCTGTGGCCGGATTCGGACATACGCTCCCCTGAATCCGTGACGCAAGTATATGCACAAGTGTGATGAAAGTCTCATTATTTTTCTGAACGTCAATTCATTGACGCTGCAAATGTGACGTGATAGCCGCAATGATGACCTTGGAGGTGCGGGAAGGTGACGGTCGCTGGATGAGGTTGGAAACGACCTTGGATGACGCTTCGGGTGGCGCGTTCGGCATGCATGGAAACAGGCCTTTTTCAGGTGGAAATCGACTTCTTTGATGCCCATCACTCTTTCTTGGTGATGGGCCTAGCAGATTCGGAATTGTCCTATTAAAGGCTGATCGAAGCTGTCGCTAACTAGGACACACCGAACCAGAGAACGTGTCATGAGAACCTCCCTTCTGCTGTGCGTGGCCCTGATGTCCATCAGTGCCGTGGCCCAGGCCAGCAGCGGCAGCATCCGCTTCAGCGGCCGCATTGTCGAACCGGGCTGCACGACCAATCTGTCCCAGGGCGAGCTGAGCCTGGCGGCCTGCCCGCCGTCGGCCAAGGGCTCGACGGTGGCTGTGACGGCGCTGGCCGATGGCCAGGCCGCAACGCTGCGCGATGGCAAGCGCCAGGGGCAGAAGCTGTCGGTGTCGGCCAGCGCGATGCGCGCCGGCGATATCGCCTTCTCCGAGCGCTACAGCGTGCAGGCCTCGAAGCAGCAGCCGTTGCAGGGCGCCTACCTGGTCGTTGTCGACTACCTGTAAGCAGCCCTGAAGGCCGGCGCGATTACGCCGGCTGCGGCAGCTCGAAGACCTGGCGCAGGTAAGCCAGGTAACCGGGGTCGTCGCACATGCTCTTGCCCGGCGAATCGCTGAGCTTGGCCACCGGCTGGCCGTTGCAGCGGACCATCTTGATGACGATGTTGAGCGGCGTCGGACCCAGATCATTGGTCAGGTGGGTGCCGACGCCGAACGCGACCTGGCAGCGGCCACGGAAGTAGTCGTACAGGCGCATGACCTTGGCGATGTCCAGGCCGTCGCTGAAGACCAGGACCTTGCTGCGCGGGTCGACCCGGCGCTGCTGGAAGTGCGCCAGCATGCGGTCGCCCCAGTCGAACGGATCGCCGGAGTCATGGCGGACGCCGTCGAACAGCTTGCAGAAGTACATGTCGAAGTCGCGCAGGAACGCGTCCAGGCCGACCACGTCGGACAGCGCGATCCCCAGGTCGCCACGGTACTCGCGCGCCCACGATTCCAGTGCCGCCACCTGCGAATCGCGCAGCCGAGGGCCCAGCGCCTGGAACGCCTGCAGGTACTCGTGCGCCATCGTGCCGTGCGGGGTCATGCCGTAGAGGCGGGCGAAGTGCACGTTGCTGGTGCCCACCAACTGCGGGCCCAGCGCATCGCGCAGCAGCGGCAGCAGGCGCGCATGCCAGTCGCGCGAGTAACGCCGGCGGCTGCCGTAGTCGGCAATGCGGCACTGTTCGAAACCGGGGGTATCGCGCAGCAGTGCCGCCTTGGCCTGCAGGCGGCGCTCGCCTTCGGCGAAGTCAGGCGTGGTGGTGTTGCGGAACCAGACTTCGTTGATGATCGCCAGCAGCGGCACTTCGAACAGGATGGTGTGCAGCCACGGGCCGGTGATGTCGAGTTCGATCTCGCCCGGCACGGTTTTCGAGGCACGCAACTGGATGTACTTGCGGTCCAGGTGGAACAGACCGAGGAAATCAGCGAAGTCCGGCTTCACGAAGCGCAGTCCACGCATGTAGTCCAGTTCCGCGTCACTGAAGCGCAGGCTGCACAGGTGGTTGATCTCTTCGTCGATCTGGTCGATGTAACGGGCCAGGTCGATGCCGGGGGTGCGGCACTTGAACCGGTACTGCACCTGCGCGCCGGGGTGCTGGTGGAGCACCGCCTGCATCATGGTGAACTTGTACAGGTCGGTGTCGAGCAGGGACTGGATGATAGGCATGGGGCGGATTATGCGCCTGGACGGGTGAACCGGGGGCGCCGCCCGTGGATCCACACCCTGCATGGATGCCCCTATCCATGCAGCCGAGCGCGGGCTCGGCTCTACAGGGACCGGCGCAACAGGCGCGGCACCAGCATCACAGCGTGGGCCCAGATCGCGCCCCACACCGCCACCCGCACCGGCAGCGAACGCTGCTTCGCTTCGAACTTCTGGAAATAGCGCCACAGGCCCTTGTGTTTGTGCCATTCAACGAAGAACGGCCGTGAGCGGCTGGAGACACCGCGCACATGGGTGACCTGCAGGTCGTTGGCGATCGCCACCACCGCGCCAGCCTCACGTGCGCGCCGGCACAAGTCCAGGTCTTCGGCGTGCAGGCGATAGCCGGCGTCCCAGCCACCGATGCGGTCGAACAGCGCACGCGGCATCAGCAGCAGCGCGCCAGACAACGCCGGCACCCGCTGCAGCGCCTGCTGCGGATCGCGCGGGACCGACAGCTTCGAGCCTTTGCCGGGCGAACGCAGCATCAACAGGAAATCCGGATCACGACGGCGCACGGCCTCGTCGGCATGGCCATGCTCGTCCAGCTGTTCGACACCCAGCAGGCAATCCCCCAACCGTTCGGCACGACTGCGCAGCTCGGCCAGAGTATCGGGCTCAACCATCAGGTCCGGGTTGATGAAGGCCAGCCACGGGCTGTGCGAATCGGCCACCCCCTGATTGTTTGCGGCGGCAAAGCCGGGATTGTCCGGATTGCCGACAAAACGCACGCGCGGGTCGTGGCTGGCATGGCGCTGCACGATATCCAGCGTGCCATCCATCGAGCCGTTGTCGATCACCCGGATTTCGGCCACGTCCCGCGCCTGGCGCAGGCGCGAGAGACAGGCATCGATGGTGCTGCCGCTCTGGTAGGTGACGACGATGGCGGCGATGGCAACATTCAAACGGGTGGCTCCGGCGCGGAAGGAACGAACAGGTCGCCCTGTTCCTTCGGCATTATCGCCTGCCGCATGCGCTGCTGCAGGTCGGCACGCAGCCCGTGCAGCGGGTCGTGCATCAGGAAGTCCGCCAACCGAGGCACCCAGCCCGGCCAGCG
The DNA here is from genome assembly GCF_014145825.1 of Stenotrophomonas sp. I18B00994. Taxonomy (NCBI): domain Bacteria; kingdom Pseudomonadati; phylum Pseudomonadota; class Gammaproteobacteria; order Lysobacterales; family Lysobacteraceae; genus Stenotrophomonas; species Stenotrophomonas sp. I18B00994. The sequence continues at coordinate 83,846 of NZ_JACIUW010000006.1, forward strand.
CGCGGCCAGCGCTTCAAGATCGCCGTCACGGCTGACCGCCTCCCCCGCCCGGCTGACGAAGGCGGTCTCGCACAGCACGTTGCGCCATCCCAGGCCGGCCATGCGCAGGCTCAGGTCCACCAGCGCCGCGTTCCAGCCGGCGTAGCTGTCCACGTCCAGGCCCCCGGCACGTCGACGCGCGTTGCCCCGCACCAGCACCGCATGGGTGACTGCGGACGGCAGCTCGGGGTGCAGGGTTGGCAATGTGGCACAGGTATGCGCCAGCAGGGCCGGATCATGGGGTTCGGGATTGATTTCGCCCAGCCGTGGCCACGCAGCGGTCTCGCCGGCATTGCACCACGGAGTTGCGGTGGCGATGGCGGCATCGCGGGCGAAGGTGTCCTGCAGCTGCTGCAGCCAGCCCGGCGCGGGCACGCTGTCCGGTGCCAGCACCGCCACGTCCATGCCATCGCAGGCGCGCAACATCTCGTCCAGGTGGGCCACCTCGCCCAGCGGCCGCGCGCGGCGGGTGTACTCGGCCTGCAGTGGCGTATGCGCCAACCAATGTTCCACGACCGCCTGCGCGCGCGGCCCGGTCTGCGCATCGTCGGCCAACCAGACCGCGGTGCCCGGCGCGGTGCCGGCATCCAGTGCGGCCAGGCAGCGGTCGAGCGCGGCATCGTCCACGCACAGCGGCAACAACACGATCGCCCCCATCCCGCCTCCGTGGTTGTCGGTAGCCACAGCCTAGCACCGGGAGGGTATCGGCCGGGTTGCACCCGGCACCCGCTTCAGGCCAGAGCCGAAGCCGAAGCAACAGCAGAAGCCGGCTATCCGTGGGATGGCGGGGTGGGTCCGGTTGCGGGGGACGCTGCAAGTCCCCCTTCCGGGGCCCGGCCCAGCCGCTGGCGGCTGTGCGTTCGGGCGCTTGCGAAGCAGTGCTTCGCAAGCAAAGCGCCCTCACCCATGTAAGCTCGGTCGCCGCATCCATGCGGCTCACGCCCCCGCAACCGGACCCACCCCGCCTTCGACAGTTTTCCGCGATCTGCCTGCTCTTCTGTAGAGCCGAGCCATGCTCGGCTCAGATCTCACAGATTTCGAAATATTCGATTTCGATGGAGAGTCATCCACGCATGGCGTGGATCGTGTCGACCAAGGTCGACACCTACCAACAGCCGCGGGGATCTGTCAGACGGTGGGGCGGTGTGGGTTGGCAGGACCGTTGGCGCCATGGATGGCGCCATCGAGCCCCCAGAGACGGGTTTACGGCGTGTCCTGCCAACCCACACCGCCCCGCCACCCCTCAGTAAACCCGCTGTTGCCGTTGCTCCGGCTCTGGCTCCGGCTCCGGCCTCTGCGGGTGCCGGGCGCAGCCCGGCCGCAAACCCCTTACTTCTTTGCGCGCGGCTGGTTCAGCGGCTCCATCGCGCGGAAGCGCTGGCTGTACTCATCGGTCAGATTCCGCGCTTCCTGCCCGTTGCGCACGATGCTCGGGGTCAGCAGCACGATCACCTCCGAACGGCGGCTGGTGCGGCTCTTCTGCCCGAACAGCGCGCCGACCACCGGAATCCGGCTCAGGCCGGGAATGCCGCTGCTGCCATCGGTGGCCGAATCGGTGATCAGGCCGGCCAGCATGATGGTGTCGCCGCTCTGCACCGCCGCTTCGGTCGACAGCTTCTTGGTGGAAATCCGCGGGTTGCAGTTGCGCTCGGTCGGATTGCAGTTGTCGGGCACGTTCGAGGCGCTGCTCACTTCCTGCACGATATCGAGGAACACCGTGCCATCGCGGGTTACGCGCGGGCGCACCTTCAGGATCACGCCGGTGTCGATGTACTGCACCGAACTGTAGGTGCCGGTGCCGATACCGGTGTTGACCGTGGTGGTGTTGATCGGCACCTTGTCGCCCACGTTGAGCGTGGCCTCGGCGTTGTTGCGCACGAACACCGAGGGGGTCTGCAGCAGGCGTACATCGGTGACCTTGTCCAGCGCGCTCACCACCGCCGCACCATTGTGGCCGGTGAATGCCCAGCCCAGGCCTTCGCCCCCGGTTGCGGCACCGGCGAAGCTGCTCCAAGAGCCACCCGCTGCTGCCGGCAGGGTCACGCCGCCCAATGCTCCCGTCAGGGCACGCCCGGCCACGGCATTGTCGAAGAACCAGTTCACGCCGTACTTCAGGTCACCATCCAGCGACACCTCGGCCACCTGGGCTTCGATGTGCACCTGCAGCGGCATCACGTCCAGCTTCTCGATCACCTCGCGGATCGAGCGCCAGGCCTGCGGGCTCGAACGCACCAGCAGGGTATTGGTCTCCTCCACCGCCGAGACGCCCACGCGATCGCCTTCCACTTCCAGGCTGACGCTGACGTTGCCGGACTGGCGCTGCGGCAGGTTCATGCTGCCGTTGCCGGCACCGCTGGAACCGCTGCCCGGGGTCGAACCGAAACTGCTGCTGTTGTTGCTGTCCATGCCGCGCTCGCCGTCGCTGCCCAGCTGCGATGGAATCGCGCCGGGTGCCAGCGATGCCGGGCTGGAGCCGCCGCGGTTGCCGCTGCTGGCGAAGGCTTCACTCAGCCGCTCGGCCAGGTCGCGCGCCTTGATGTAGCGCAGCTCGTAGGAGAACAGACGGGCGCTGCCACCGGCGGTATCGATACGGTCCAGCCACTGCTGGATCTGGTCCAGGTAACGCACCTGCGGGGTGATCACCAGCACGGCGTTGGCGTTTTCCAGCGGCAGGAAACGGAACATGCCGGCGCTGGGGGTCTTGCTCTCCTCGCCGAACACCTTCTCCAGATCGGCAGCGACCTGCTCGGCCTTGCCCGACTGGATCGGGAACACGCCCACCGACATGCCCGAGAGCCAGTCAACGTCGAAGATCTCGACGGTGCGCATGTAGTTTTCCAGCTCGGCGCGGGTGCCACCGAGGGTGATCACGTTGCGGCCGCTGTCGACGTTGACGATGGCATTGGGCCGCGCATACGGCTCCAGCACCTTCTTCATCTCGGTGGCGGAGATGAACTGCAGCGGGATCACCCGTACCTCGAAGCCACGCGCACTGGCTGCAGGCGCCGTGCTCGGCGCAACCGTACCGGCCAGCGCCTGGTCGGCAGCGACGATGTTGTAGCGGCCACCGCTGTAGACCATGCGGGCATTGTTCCAGCCCAGCACCATCTCCAGCAGGTTCAACGCCTGCGCTGGCGACACCGGCTTGGGCGTGGCCAGGGTGACCGTGCCCTGCACGCCCGGTGCGATCACGTAGTTCTGGCCCAGCATGTCACCCAGGATGGCCTTGACTACCGCGTGCACCGACTCGCCTTCGAAATTGAAGGTTGCTTCACCGGTGCTGGCGCCATGCAGCGCCGGTGCCGGTGCACGTGCTGCTTCGCGGTTGATCATGGTGCCGGTGCCACGGCGGATCACCGCCTGCGGAGCGCCCTGGGCGTCACGGGCAGCATCTGCTGCGACATCAGCTGCCTGGCCGGCCTCGGCAGTGGGCGACAGATTGCCCTTGCGCTGCACATGCGGCGCGGACACGGTGCTGCAGCCGACCAGCAGCGCGAGGGCAAAGGACCAGGGAAGAAAACGCAGGCTCATGCATTCACTCTATCGGTTGGTGCCATCGCCCGGGGGCGGCGACGGTTGTTGCTGCTGTTGTTGCTGCAGCTGGCGGCGACGGGCCTGGATGCGTTCGCGGATGGCCTGCATCTGCGCTTCGCTGGGGCCATTGGTGTTGGCAGGAGGTGCCGCGGCGGCGGCTGATGGCACGCTGCTGGCGGGCTGCGGCTGCGCGGTTGCGGTTGCGGTTGCGGTTGCAGCAGCCGGAGGTGGGGATGGCATCGGCGGTGCACCCGCCGGCGGTGGCACAACGACCGCACCCGCCGGCGGCGCGCCATTGGCACCCCGCAGTACGGTGGGCGGCTCGCCGCCCTGGCCATTGAACACGGCCAGTTCCAGCACCTGGCTGCCGCTTGGGCCGATCACCGTGGCCTGGCGCGGCGCAAGCCCCACAAGTTGCCAACCGTCCACCGCTTCGCCGTTGAGGCGCAGCCGCAGCGAACGGTTCTGTTCGGTGGTGAAGGTGGCCATGCCGAAGTCGCCGGTCAACAGCACGCCGGTCAGGCGCAGCGCGGCGCTGGCGGCCGGCTCGCTGCCACCGAGCAGGTAGGGCTTCGGCCTGCGGTCCTCGGCGAAAAGCGGTCGCTCGCCGATCGCGCTGTAGCTGTCGGCGCTGGGCATGCGTTCTGCGGCCAACGGCGGCAGCACCGGCAGCGAAGGCACCGCATCGGCATCGCCATCCGCACCTGGCAACTGGCTACCCAGACCGAAGCCGGTGGCCAGCCAGACCGCCGCAGCCCAACCGGCCAGGGCCAGCAGGAAACCGGTGCGCAGGCTGATCTGCTCAAGTTTCATCAGCGACCTCCTGTCCCTCGACCGGCGCCGCCGGTGCGGGGGCGGGTGGCGCTGAAGGCGGCTGCGGCGCGGACACCGGTTCGGCGGCAGGCGTCGGCGCACTGCCATCGGCTGCTGCACCGGGCAGCAGGTAACCGGCCAGTTCGAATGACACATCCAGGCCAAGCCCGGATTCATTCGGCGACTGCTGGAAGCGCTGCGCGATCAGGTTGAGGTTGTCGACGAACAGGCGCGGGCTGCCGGTCTCCAGGCTGTGCAGCACCGTGGCCAGTTCGGCCACGCCACAGCGCAGGCGCACCTGCATGGCGACGCGCACGAACTCGGCGTCGCGGCGGTTGTCGGTGAGCGGCGTGCGGTTGCTGATGGTGCAGCTGCGGTTGCCCGGGCTGGCCATCGCCACCGCATCCTGCAGCTTCGCGCCGAGCGCAGCGGCTGCAGCCTCGGCGGTGGCCTCGCGCAGGAAGCCCGGCCGCTGCTGCAGTGCCTCGCGGGTGGCACGCAGGCGCTGTTCGATCTGCGGCTGCTGCTGCAGCTGCGCCTGCACGCGCTGCTCGCGCTCGCGCAGGGCGGCGACATCAGCATCGATTTCGCGCAGCGGCTGGGTGAACCAGGGGTGCACCAGCAGCAGGTAGGCCAGGCCCAGCACTGCCAGCAACAGTGCCAGTGCCAGCCAGCGGTCACGGCGTGCGCTTGGCATCGGCATCGGCCGCCTCCCGGTTCGGGGCTGCCGCCGGCAACGGCTGCAGTTCAGCGGTCATGGTGAAGCGGTCGCGGCCACTGGCGGCGCCATCGGCCTGCAGTACGCCGGTCAGGTTGACCTTGCGCCACTGCGGCGCATCCTGCAGCAGCTGCACCAGCTGCGAGGCCTCGCGGCTCAGGCCGATCAGCTGCAGGTTGTTGTTCTCGATGGCCAGTTTTTCCAGGTACGTTCCCTCCGGCAGGCGCCGGGTCAGTTCGTTCCAGATCTCCACCGTACCCGCGCGCTGGCCGCGCTGCTTTTCAAGGAACGCGGCACCGTCGATCAGCGCCTGCAGCTGGGCACGTTCGCTGGCCACGCCACGCGCACTGCGCGCGCTGCGCTCCACCTGGGCACGCAGTTCGTCGGCTGCCGCGCGGCGATTGTCCAGCACCTGCAGGCCAGACAGCACCAGCATCACCACCGCGGCCACGGCCAGCAGAAGGTTCCAGCGCCGCATCGGGTCGGCCTGCAGCTGACGCTGCGCGGGCGGCAGCAGGTTCACCTGCAGAATGTTGCCCTGCGCATCAATGGCATCGACACCGGACAGTGCATCGGCCCATTGGCCCACGTTGCTGCGCCAGGCCTCGAGCTGCCGCAACGGCCAGGCCACCAGTTCGACCTGCAGCTGGCCCTCGCCCGCCGCGCCACGTTCACGCACGTCATAGCTGACCTGGCTGGATTCGAAAGGCGTCTGCCGGTCGATCTCGAAACCGACCACCGCACGCAGACGGTCCGCCGCCGCCGCCGGCAGGCGCAGCTGCCGGCGCAGCACATCGCTTGCCGGCAGCAGCCACACCCGCGGCAAGCTGCGCAGGCGGGCTTCCAGCACGCGATCCAGTTCGGCCGGGGACAGCGGCCACGGCAGCCGTACGACCGGTTCGCGGCGCTCCCCCGCCTCACGCCAGACCTGAAGGTGGTCGCCTTCGCGCTGCAGCAGCAGGCGCGCCTGTGCCCAGCCCAGTGCCCACTGCCAACGTGCCGGCACCCAGGCCAGCAGCGATTGCCGCCACCAGCGCAGGAAACGGCCGGCGCCAGGGCCGATCCGGCCCTGTACCTGCCGCACACTGTCCTGCCATGCCGTCATCTTGCTGTCATTCCCTGCTCCCAGCGAAGCACTGTGTAGGACCGCCCGGGAACCCCGCCCGAGCCATTGCGTACCACTGCCTGCAACACCGACCGGCGTCCACTGCCGTCGGTTGCACGAGACTCGATACTATAGGTGCCGCTGCTGCTGGCAAGCGTTGTCGCACCGCCAGCGGTATCTGCGTCACGCTCCTGCTGTGCGCGCTGCGCCAGCACGGTATCCGCATCCAGGCCCAGTGCGGTCAGCACCGGCGCGCTGGCAAACTGGGGATCCGGGCGCGCCTGGCGGCTGTACAGGGTCAGGTGCGGCAGCATGGTCTGGTACAGCGGGCCGCGCATGCCGAGTACCCGCTGCAGCTCGCCCAGCGTCTCGAAACGCTTGTTGCGGGGGCCATAGGGCAGGCCTGCCGCGGCATAGTCGGGCGCTTCGGCACCGCCGCCGGGCTGCAGCAGGCTGTCCTCGTCGCGCCAGTCGACGATCGCGCCGGCCAGCTGGCGGGCCTGCGCTTCGTCTTCACCCAGCGCCTTGAGGAAGGCGCTCAGCAGAGCCACGTCGGCCAGGTTCAGGTTGATCTTGCCGTTCTCGTCCAGCACCTTGATCTCGATGCTGGCGTCATCGAACTGCCAGCGATAGACACGGCCATCGGCGCGCCAGGGCGCCCGCTGCGGATCGGCGGACAGGCGCGTCAGCGCGTACTCAAGTCCCGCCCGTGCACGCTCCTGGCCTCGCGCATCATCATCCAGCACCCGCTGCTGCAGGTGCTCGACCCGCGCGCTCAACGCGAACGCGCCCACCAGCGCCGTCATCAGGGCGATCAGCCACAGGACCAGTACCAGCGCCGCGCCGTGCGCCCGGCTCATCGCGCTCCTCCACTGCCGCCCGCGCGCGGAGCGACCACCAGTGCAGGCCAGGGAGCGCCCTTGGCGGGCACGATCTGGATCTCCACCAGCATCGGCAGGCGCCGGGTGTCATCCCAGCGCGGCGTCCAATCAGTCACCTGCCCGGTGCTGGCATCGATGCCGCGATAGCGTAGTTGCACCGACTTGAGGTTCTCCACCAGCACCTCCGGTGGGCGCGGCGGAGTTTCGGCGATGCGCTCGCCCTCCTGCAGCAGCACCAGGTCGAGCAGGAGGCGTTGCTGGCCGCTGCGGCCATCCACCTGCAGTGCGTGCAGGTAGGCACCGCCACGGCCCAGATAGCCCGGTAGATCGGCCGCGAACAGCATGCGTTGCTCTTCGCCCTGGAAGAAGATCGGTTCGCGGGTGGGATCGGGCACTTCCAGCGGCGTGCGCAGCGCACCGGCCAGCTGCCGCCGCAGCAGAGCCTCGACCGCACGCATGCGTTCGCTCTCGGCGGCAATCTGCTCGCCACGCTGGCTCACCGCCATCGCCGAGCGCACGCTGGCAAAGGCCAACGCCAGGCCACCGGCCAACAGCACCGTGGCCAACATCACTTCCACCAGGGTAAATCCTGCGGCGCGTCGCTTCATCGCGCGCTCTCCAGGTCCGGCGGCAGCAGGCGCAGGCTGCGCCAGCGCAGTTGTTCGCGTTCGCCTTCGCCCCAGCGCACCTGAAGCTGCAGCTCGGCCAGCCAGGGAGCCCCCGGCGATTGCGCCTGTGCCTGTACCGCGTTGGCGGCACGCGGCTCGACCCATGGCTGTACCTGCAGCTCCCAATGGTATCGGCCCTGTTCCCAGTCGCCCTGCTGGCTGCCCACCTGCAATGGCGCGGCGACACCGGCTTCGGCCAGCAATGACTGCGCATGCAGCACCGCACGCGTGCGCAGCTCGGCCTCCCGGACCTGTTTCGCGCCACCTGACAGGCTGCCCAGCAGCAGCGTCAGCGCCAGGCCCAGCAAGGCGAAGGCGATGATCACTTCCAGCAACGTGAAACCACGCGCCTGCCGCTTCATGGCGCCTGCCACGGGCCGGAGCGGACCTCGCCGGTCAGCCAGCCGACATCGATGCGCCATTCGGCGCCCTCACGTTGCAGGCGGATGCGGCCACCACTGGAGCCACCATCGGGATGGAACTCGATCACGCCCTGCCCCGGCGCGGTGGCCAGCTGCGCGGCACCTTCGAACTGCACCTGCAGCTGCGTCGGCACATCGCCCTGCCGCTGGTTGGCCCCCTGCCAACGGCGACGCGCCGGTTCGATCACGAAGCGCTGCGGCTCACCGCGCGCGATGGCCTGGGCGCGCACCATGCGCAGCTGGTTGGCGATGTCCTTGCCGGCGCTGCGCAGCTGCATGCCGGCAAAGCCGCGCGACAGACCCGCAGCGGTGATCAGGCCGATCGCGGCGATCAGCGCGATCACCAGCAGCATTTCCAGCAGCGACAGGCCCGCTGCGCGCCTGCCGTGCAGGCGCGGGCGAGGCAGCCGGCGCGGCAGGAAATGCGTCATGCCCGGTTACGGCTGGTAGCGGATGTCAGCGTCGACGCTGCTGCCGCCGGCCTTGCCGTCCTTGCCCAGGCTGATCAGTTCATACGGCTGGCCTTCGCCCGGCGCGCGGTACTCCAGCGCGTGGCCCCACGGGTCATTCAGGTCGGCCGGCTTGGCGTACGGGCCCAGCCAGCCGCCGACACCTGCCGGTGCGGTCACCAGATCGTTGAGCGAGCCAGGCAGCTTGCCGGTATCGATCTGGTAGTTGTCGACCTTGGAGGCAACGGTCTGCACCTGGGCCTTGGCGATGTTCGCCTTGCCACGATCGGCACCGCCCAGCACGCGGCTGGCGACCAGGGTCAGCACCGCGCCGATCAGCACGATGACGATGATGATCTCCAGCAGGCTCATGCCCGACTGGTTGCGCGCGGCAGTGAAGGAAAGGCGGATCGGTCGACGGGAAGCAATCATGGTCGGTCCTTTCAGTTGCGGAGTGTCGGGGTTGCGTAGGGAGCCATCATCAGCCGATGGCATTGGTCAGGTCGTACAACGGCACCAGCACGGCGACGATCACCGCACCGACCACCGAGGCCAGCACCAGGGTGATCGCCGGCACCATCGCGGCCAACAGGCGGTCGATGCGACGGGCGCTGTCCTGTTCAAACGTGTCGGCAGCTTTCAGCAGCATGGTATCGAGGGCACCGGATTCCTCGCCGACCTGGATCATCTGCAGGGCCAGGCGCGGGAAACGCTTGCCGCGCGACAGTGCCAGCGACAGGCCGGCACCGTTCTTCACTTCGTCGGCGGCCGCTTCCACATCAGCGGCCAGCGCGCGGTTGCCCAGCACGTTGCGTGCGATGCCCAGCGCCCCGAGCAGCGGCACGCCATTGCGCAGCAGGGTGCCCAGCGTGCGCGCCAGCCGCGCGGTTTCCAGTTCGCCCAGCAGGCGGCCGATGCCGCGACGCTGCAGCAGCCATCCATCCAGCGCCAGCCGGAACGCCGGTTGCCGTACCTTGCGTTCGAAGAACAATGCCAGCAGTGCGGGCACTACCAGCAGCAGCACCCACCAGTCGCGCACGAACAGGCCCAGCTGCAGCACCGCATTGGTGAACCACGGCAGCGCCACGTCCAGGCTTTCGTACATCTGCGCGAACTGTGGCACCACGTAACCGAGCAGGAACAGCAGCGCACCGCCCACCACCACCAGCAGGATGGCCGGATAGACCAGTGCGTTGATCACCTTGCCCTGCAGCGCGCGGCTGCGTTCGAGGTAGTCGGCCAGCCGCTGCAGGGTCTCGTGCAGGCTGCCACCCGCCTCGCCGGCACGCACCATGTTCACGTACAGGCGCGAGAACAGGCCGTGCTGGCGCTCCAGCGCGGTCGACAGCGGCGCACCGCCGCGCACCACGTCGCGGATGTCGGTGATCGCACGCCGCGAGCGTTCGTCTTCCGGAAGCCCGAGCAGGATCGACAGTGCACGGTCCAGCGGCTGGCCCGCACCAAGCAGGGTCGCCAGCTGCTGGGTGAACTGCAGCAGCGCCGCGCCCTGCAACGGGCGCTGGCGCAGCAGCGTGCGCCAGCTGCTGCCGCCGACCACGCCGCCATCTGCCAGCTGGGTCTCCATCGGCAGATGGCCCTGATCCTGCAGGCGCGCGACCAGTTCGGCCTCGCTGGCGGCTTCCATCTGCCCGTCGAATATCTCGCCGTGCGAATTGAGCGCTTTGTAGCGGTAGTTCGGCATGTCAGCCCCGGCGTCCTGCGCGCATCAGCTTTCCTCGGTCACGCGCAGCACTTCCTCGATGGTGGTCTGGCCGCTGAGTGCTTTGGCCAGGCCATCCTCGTACATGGTGCGCATGCCGGCTTCACGGGCGATGCGTTCGATCTCGCCCATGCCATCGCGGCGCATCACCGCACGCCGCAGCGCGTCGTTCATCACCAGGAATTCCATGATGGTGGTGCGGCCCAGGTAACCAGTCGGCGCCAGTGCCGAAGGCTTCGGGCGGTATAGATGGATCGGCCCTTCCGGCTGCAGGCGGCGCAGCTCGAAACGCTCGATCTCCTCCGGCGAGGCTTCATAGCGCTCGGCGTGGGTCGGCTCCAGCCGACGCACCAGGCGCTGGGCCAGGATGCCGTTGATGGTGGACGTGAGGAGATAGTCCTCCACGCCCATGTCGAGCAGGCGGGTGATGCCGCCGGCCGCATTGTTGGTGTGCAGGGTGGACAGCACCAGGTGGCCGGTCAGCGCCGACTGGATCGCGATGCGCGCGGTTTCCAGGTCGCGCATTTCGCCGATCATGATGATGTCCGGGTCCTGGCGCACGATGCTGCGCAGTGCGTTGGCGAAGTCCAGGCCGATCTGCGGCTTGGCCTGGATCTGGTTGATGCCCTCGATCTGGTACTCGACCGGATCTTCCACCGTGATGATCTTGACGTCGGCGGTGTTGAGCCGGCTCAGCGCGGTGTACAGCGTGGTGGTCTTGCCCGAACCGGTCGGGCCTGTGACCAGCAGGATGCCGTGCGGTTGTTCCAGCACTTTGCGGAACTGCGGCAGGAACGCATCGGTAAAGCCGAGACGATGGAAATCGAACACCACCGTTTCGCGGTCGAGCAGGCGCATCACCACGCTTTCGCCGTGCGCGGTCGGCACCGTGCTTACGCGCAGGTCCAGCTCCTTGCCCTGCACGCGCAGCATGATGCGGCCGTCCTGCGGCAGGCGGCGCTCGGCGATGTTGAGGCGGGCCATGATCTTGATGCGGCTGATCACCGCTGCGGTGAGGTTGGCCGGCGGGCTTTCGCCCTCCACCAGTACGCCATCGACACGGTAACGCACCTTCAACCGGCTCTCGAACGGTTCGACATGGATGTCCGAAGCGCGCAGTTCCACCGCACGCTGGATCACCAGGTTGACCAGGCGGATCACCGGCGCTTCCGAGGCCAGGTCGCGCAGGTGCTCGATATCGTCGACCGCGCCGCCCTCGCCGTCTGCGGTTTCAACAATCGCGCCCATCGCGCTGCGGCCCTGGCCGAACCAGCGCTCGACCAGATCATCGATCTCCGCACGCATGCCCAGCACCGGGGTCACCGGTACGCCAAGTGCCAGCTGCACAGCCTGCTGCGGATAGGGATCGTGGGCATCGGCCAGCCACAGCCGTACACCCTGTTCATCCAGCGCCAGCGGGCATACATGGAACTGTTTGAGGAAACGCAGGGACAGCGGCAGGCCCTCGGCCAGACCCTGGGGCGGTGAATCCGGCAGCTGCTTGCCATCCAGCAGCGGCAGGCCCAGCACCTCGGCGCTGGCCTGCGCCTGGTCACGTTCGGACACCAGCCCCAGCCGCACCAGCAGGCCAAGCAGGCTGCCGCCGGCCTCCGCGTGCAGCGGCCGTGCCCGTGCAAGATCGCTCTCCTTGAGGCGGCCACGCGCCAACAACGCATCCAGGATGCGGCCTTCGGCGTCGTCGGCAGCGGTTGCAGCAAGGGCGTTCACGTGACTCTCCTGTCAATCGGCTCGACTTTAGCAGTTACGTCGTGATTTCCGTCGCCCCGCCGCCCGCTTTCGTAAAAAGACGAAGCCCGTCACATGCGGGTGACGGGCTTCGGCCATTCAACTACCGCATTGCGCGCTTACTGCGTGGCGAGAATGCTCACACCGCTGTAAGCCGCCTCGCCCACCACCTTGATGTAGTAGGTGCCGGCAGTCGGTGCCGTCACCCGCACCGTTTCCGAGGTGCCCGGACGGGTCGAGCGCGCATCGTTGTCGGTGGCACTCGGCTCGCGGCCCTTGGCCAGGTAGACCGACACGTTGCCGGTGCCACCATAGGTGATGACGCTGAGCTGCTTGCCTGCCGCGGCTTCGAAGCTGTAAAGCACGCTGCTGCCGGCGGCACCACTCAACCCGCCGATGGCCACCTTGTTGGTCAGCGGCTTGGCCACCGGCCCGCAGTTCTCGGTGCACGGCTCTTCCAGGGCCTTGTCCAGCGCGGCCTTGGCATCGACGATGCCGGTACCGATCGGGGTGGCGGACGGAATGCTGACCGGGAACGGACGCGCCGTTTCCTTCAGCAGGGTACGCATGCCCGCCGGTGCGAGCGGGTCGCGGTTGGCGGCGATCAACGCGCTCTGCACCAGCGCGGCGACGGCAGCCACATGCGGTGCCGCCATCGACGTGCCGGCCTTGCCGCCAAGGGTGTAACCCTCGGTGGAACCGGCTGCCGGCGGCGACGTCTTGCTGCTGGACACCGCCTGCCAGACATAGCCGTTCGGATTGCCGTCGGTGACGCCACCGCCCGGGCCGGACAGATCGATGCGGGTACCGAAGTTGGAGTAGTAGGCCATGGCGCCGGTGATGCCGGTCGCGCCGACCGAGACCACGCCATCGCAGTTGGCCGGGCGGGCGTTGGCGACATTCATCGAGTCGTTGCCGGCTGCCACCACCACCAGGGTACCGCGGTTGGTGGCACCGGTGATGGCCGCCTGGTAGGCCGGATCGCAGCTGCCGGAGCCGCCCAGGCTCATGTTGATGATCTCGGCCGGATTCTGGTTGGCAGGGATGCCGGCCACGGTCCCGCCCGAGGCCCAGGTGATGGCGTCGGTGATGTCCGACAGGGTGCCACCGCAGTAGCCGAGCACGCGCACCGGCAACACCTTGGCCTTGTAGGCCAGGCCGGCGGTATGCAGGCCGTTGTTGGTGGCCTCGGCGATGGTGCCGGTCACATGGGTACCGTGCCAGCTGCTGTCGCGTACCGGCGAACCGTCGTAGCAGGCATTGGCGGTGGGCATCCAGTCACCGTAGTCGAGTGCACCCGGCACGCGGCCATCGGCGGCACGACGCGAGCGGCTGGCCTGGCTGATGAAGTCGTAGCCCTCCAGCAGGGTGCCGGCGGCGAAATCCGGGTGCTCGGGCAGGATGCCGGTATCGAGCACGGCCACCACGATGCCCTCGCCCTGCGAGACGTCCCATGCGGCCGGTGCGTTCACGCCACCGACCGGGTTGTGGAAGTGCCAGTTGTGGCTCTGGTAGTACGGATCGTTGGGCACGAAGCTGGGCGACGCATCGGACTTCGCGACGGCGTCCGCACGCGGCGACGACGCGGCATCGATCGGATACATGATGGCGTCGGCCACCGCATATTCGACGGTCGGGTCAGCCTTCAGTTCGCCCAGCACCTTGTCCAGTTCGGCGCGCGCGATCCCTCCCTGCAGGCGGATCAGATCGGCACCGATGCCCAGCTTGCGGGCCACCTGCGGGCGCAGCGCGGCACTGCGCGCAGCCGCGTTGGTACCTGCCGGCACGGCGCGGGCGATGGCCGAGTTGACCACGGCCAGCTTGGCGTTCGCATCGGCAGCTGCGGCGCTGCCAGCGCGGTACTTCACGATGATGCCATCAACCTGCTGCGTCTTCGGGCCGGACAACGGCGCATTTGCTTTCAGGTCGGCGGCCTGTGCCAGGCCAACACCGGTCAGCGACAGCACGGCGGCTGCCAACACATTGATGCGAAGGTTCTGCTTCTTGATCACGTCGAATTCCTCTTCTGGGTCATGGATCGAACCAACACTGCGGCCATCATTCCTTGACGACTCCCGGCCGGCCCAGCCGGGATTGCCGTGACCTCCCCCCAGGCCCTCGTTGCAGGTGCTGCGCCGGCGTGGGTGGCCGCCGGCGCGATGGAGTGGCTTACCAGCCGAAGCCGGCACCGACGCCGACCGAGCTGTCGTCGCTGCTGAAGGCGCCGCCGAACGTCACCGTGGCGCGATCGCTGATCGCGCGCTGGTAACCCAGCGACAGTGCCGATTCACCGCCCTGGAAGCCGATGCCGACGCCGACCCGGTTCTGGGTACGGATGCCGGCAGCACTGGTGGCCATGTTGAGCATCGCCGCGCTCATCGCGCCCTGGCGGTCGATGCGGCGATCCATGTGGCGCAGGCGTCCGTCGATCTCGCCCTTGAACACATCGAAGCTGTCGGCGACGGCCTGGACGCGGCTGTCGGTGTAGCTGTTGGCGGTAGCCATGCCACGATCGAGCTGGCCCTTGTTGACCGCATCGGTGGCGGTGGTACCGGCTGCCACGTTGGTGACCTGGCGTTCGTTGCCTTCGCTGCCCACCGAGACCGTGTTGGCACGATCAGCGACCGAGCCCTGGCCCAGCGCCACCGCGTTCGCAGCGGTGGCATTGGCACCCTGGCCGATGGCGGTGGACGAGGCGCCGCTGGCCACTGCGCCGTCGCCCATGGCGACCGCGTTGAGGCCCGATGCCGGGGTGCCCACCGGGATGCCCGCGCCCGCCGCCGCAGCGGTCGGCGTGCCCTGCACGCGTGCGCTGCTGGCCGGTGCTGCATCGGCCGCCGCCGGTGCTTCGGCAACGCTGGCCAGTGCGCTTTCATCCAGGGAGGCACTCATTGCGCGCAGGCTGGCAGCACCTGCACGCGTGCCACCTGCAGTACGGCGGTCAATCTCACTGACCTTGCGGTCCAGCGCACCCAATGCATCGCCGACGTTGCTGTAGGTGGCGCCCTGGATCACATAGTTCGGTGCCACGAATACGCCCTGCATGCCGACGCTGGCACCGCCGCCGAGGAAGCTGGCGGCATCGCTGAGCGACTGGAACAGCTGGCCGCCATTGATCGCCTGGCGGCTGCCAGCGGCGATGCTGCCGGCACCGACATTGTCGATGGTGGTGCCCTGGAAGCCGGACAGGGTCAGGCGGTCACGACTGGCGTCGTCGTAGCCGACCGCACTGGCCGCCGTGGTCTCCACCGTGGCGATGCGCGAATCGAAATCACCGACGCGGGTTTCCACCGCGCCCACGCGCTGGTTGGTGACATTGAGCTGGGAACCGGTCACCGCGTCACTGCTGCCGGCAGCGATGCGGCCATCAGCCACGTTGACGATGCGGCGGGTGGCCGGGCCATCGGTGGGGTTGCCACTGCCCACCGACACAACATTGGCATCCAGCGCACGCGCTCCAGCACCGATTGCAACCGAGTTGACGCCGGCCGCACCCGCACCGGCGCCAACGGCCAGTGCGCCGGAGGCAGACACCGTGGCATTGGCACCCAGCGCGATGCTGCGTGCGCCCGCCGCATTGGCCACCGAGCCCATCGCTACCGAATCGGTACCGATGGCGTTCGCGGTTCCCGTGCCATTGGCGCGGAAATATCGGTTGGTGGTGTTGGCGGTGAACGCAACGGCGTCCAGCTGCCCGCGATTCACTGCGTCATTGATTTCGGTACCGTTGGCGACATTGGTGACCTGCCGGTTGTTGACGGCACTGCCGACGGACACGGTATTGGCACGATCGGCCACCGAGCCTCCACCCAGTGCGACACTGCCGGCAGCCGAAGCGTTGGCACTGACACCCACCGCCGTGGCATTCAAACCGGTGGCCTTGCTGCCGTAACCGACCGCAGTACCCAGGCGGCCGCTGGCTTCGGCATAGCTGCCCAGCGCCGAAGCGCCATCGGCCGAGGCACTGGCGCGGAAACCATTGGCCTGCGACTGCGTGCCGGTAGCCGTGGCCTGCGCACCGTTGGCCGTGCTGTAGGGGCCCTTGGCCTGGGCTCCGGCGCCAGTGGCGCTGGCGCCGGTTTCACTGGCGCTGGCGCCGCTGCCCAGCGCAACGCTGTCGACACCACTGGCCTGCGCAGCATTGCCCAGTGCGGCAGCGTTGTTGCCGGTGGCCAGTGCATCGAAGCCAACCGCCGTGGCGTTGGTGGCCATGGCGTTGGCGCCGCTGCCCAGCGCGGTCGCGCCGTTGCCAATCGCATTGGCCGCATTGCCGGCCGCCAGCGCATTTTCACCATCGATCAGTGCACCGGCCTCGCCATCGGCATTGCCCCTGGCCTGGAACTGCCGGCTGGTCTTGTCGGCGACACTGGCAACGGCGTCGAGCTGGCCCTTGTTCACCGCATCGGTGGCTTCGGTACCGGCTGCAACGTGGGTGACCTGGCGTTCGCTGCCGGCCTTGCCAACGGCCACCGTGTTGTCGCGGTCAGCCTTGGAACCGGCACCGAGCGCAACGCTGTTGCTGCCATTGGCGGTGGCATTGGCACCGAGCGCCGTGGCGTTGGTGCCTGCCGACCAGGCATTCCAGCCGATGGCGGTAGCGTAATCCTCGGTGGCCCATGCACCGGCACCGAATGCTGCCGCACCGGTGCCACTGGCGCGCGACGGAATCAGGCCGAAGAAGGTGCTGCCGCCGATCGCCACGCTTTCCGCACCGCTGGCTTCACTCGACTGACCCACCGCAACCGCGCCGGTGCCCGCCGCCGCGGCCCCGAAGCCCACCGCCGTGGTGTTGGCACCGCTGGCAGCCGAGCCGTAGCCGAGTGCGGTGCCAAGGCGACCGGTCGCTTCGGCATAGCCACCCACCGCTGTGGTGCCATCGGCGGAGGCCGCGCTGCGGAAGCCGCTGGCAAGGGACTGTGCGCCACTGGCGTTGGATTCGGTACCGTTGGCGGTGCTGTAGACACCGCTTGCCTGTGCACGCGCGCCCGCCGCGCTTGTCCCCACTTCGCTGGCGCTGGCGCCGCTGCCCAGGGCCAGGCTGTCCTCGCCGGTGGCCTGTGCGGTGTTGCCCAGTGCCGCCGCGTTGGTGCCGGTCGCCAGCGCATCGATGCCGACGGCGGTGGCGTTGGCGGCCAGCGCATTGGCACCACTGCCGAGCGCAGTGGCACCGTTGCCGATCGCGTTGGCCGCATCACCTGCTGCCAGCGCATTGTCACCCTCCACCAGCGCGCCGGTTTCACCATCGGCATTGCCACTGGCCTGGAACTGCCTGCTGGTCTTTTCCGCAGCGGCGGCTACGGCATCGAGCTGGTTCTTGTTGACCGCATCGTTGCCCTGCGTGCCATCGGCCACGTTGGTGATCTGGCGGGTGTTGCCGCCGCCGCCCACCGATACGGTGTTGTCGCGGTCCGCAATCGAATCCGCACCGAGCGCCACGCTGTTGGCCGCGCGCGATTCCGCCGCATTGCCCAGCGCGGTGCTGTTGATGCCCCCCGACCAGGCGCCACCGCCCACCGCCGTGGAGTAGTTGCCCGAGGCTTCGGTAGCCAGCACGCCGAACAGCGAGCCGCCGACGGCGACGCTGTTGGTGCCGGTGGCCAGGCTGCCCTGGCCGGTGGCGGTGCTGTAGGCGCCGGACGCTTGCGAATCACCGCCCAGCGCCACGCTGTTGGAACCCGAGGCGTTGGCGAAGTTGCCAAAGGCGGTGGCATTGAAGGCCGAAGCCTGTGCGTAGCCGCCGATGGCGGTGCTGTAACCACCGGTGGCTTCGGCACCGATACCGAATGCTGCCGCGGCCGTGCCGCTGGCCACACTCTCGCTGCCGACCGCGGTGGCACCACTACCACTGGCGTTGCTGAAGTAGCCCACGGCTACGGCTTCTTCGCCGGAGGCTTCGGACAAGGCACCGCTGGCGGTGCTGCCCGCGCCGCTGGCGATGCTGGCCGCGCCGAACGCCGCACTCTGCTCACCGCTGGCTTCGCTTTCCGCACCCTGCGCGGTGGCGTATTCGCCGGTGGCCTGTGCATTGGCGCCTACGGCACTGGCATTGACGGCGGTCGCCAGCGCGTTGAAGCCGATCGCCTGCGCGTTGCCGGCCAGCGCATTGGCACCGCTGCCGAGCGCGGTGGCGCCATTGCCGATGGCGTTGGCCGCATCACCTGCGGCCAGCGCGTTGTCGCCCTCCACCAGCGCACCCGCCACATCGTGGCCGTTACCGCTGGCCTGGAAGAAGCGGCTGGTGGTTGTGGCGGTGCTTGCCACCGCGTCCAGCTGTGCCTTGTTCACCGCATCGGTGGCCTGGGTACCGGCGGCGACGTTGGTGACCTGGCGCTCGTTGCCACTGCTGCCCACCGACACCGTGCGTGCGCGGTTGGCGACCGAGCCTGCGCCGAGTGCAACGGCGTTGCTGGCACTGGCATTGCTGCCCGCACCCAGCGCGATCGCACTTTCGCCGCCGGCCACCGTGTTGGTGCCGATGGCGATGCTGTTGATGCTGTTGCCCAGCGCCTGGAAGCCCAGCGCCACGCTGTTGTCGCCATAGCCGAAGGCACCACGGCCGACTGCGGTGGCGCTGGTTCCGTTGGCCCAGCTGTTGTAACCGATCGACGTGGCGCCAGCGCCGCTGGCCCACGCCGCGTTGCCGAACGCCGAGGCATTGGTGGCGGTCGCCCACGCACCGGAACCAAAGGCGCTGGCGCCGCTGGCGGTGGCCCAGCTGTAGCCGCCCACCGCGGTACTGTCATCGCTGCTGGCAAACGCACTGTCACCCACCGCCACCGCATACGCGCCGGTGGCGCGCGACTTGCCGCCGGCGGCGAAGCTGTTGTCACCACTGGCCTTGGCCGCATTGCCGAAGGCGCTGCTGGCTGCACCGCTGGCCTGCGCAGCGCTGCCGACCGCCGTGGCATCGGCCACGGCCGTGGTACCCACCTGCTGCGCCTTGCCATCTGCACCGATGATGGGTTGGTTGAACTCGTCGTAGGCCTGGCCCAGGCCACCGATGGCGACACCGCCATTGCCGGTGGCCGTGCTGTTGCGGCCCACCGCCACGCTGTCATCGCCGATGGCCGACGCGGCCGCGCCATGTGCAACCGCGCCGGCACCGATCGCATTGCTCGACGAACCGGCCGCGATGGCACCCTCGCCTTCCGCCAGCGCACCGGCATCACTGCCAGCTTCAGGCTGTGCCTGGAAGAAGCGCGCGGTGCTGTCGGCAGTGCTGGCCACCGCATCCAGCTGCGCCTTGTTCACCGCATCGGTGGCTTCACTGCCGGCTGCAACGCTGGTGATCTGCCGCTCGTTGCCGGCACTGCCGACGGCCACGCTGTTGGCACGCACCGCTTCGGAGTTCGCGCCCAGCGCGACGCTGTTGGCGCCGCGTGCCGTAGCGTAGTAGCCCACTGCGGTGCTCTGCGCACCACTGGCCCAGGTCTGCGCGCCAAGCGCGCTGGCGTTCTCGCCCGGCGCATAGGCGAAGTAGCCCACCGCGGTGGCTTCGGCGCCGGAGGCTTCGCTGAGGCTGCCGTTGGCCACGGCACGGTCGCCGCTGGCGATGGCGCCGGCACCCACCGCGGTCGCGGCTTCACCACTGGCCTGTGTCTGTACGAAGAAGCCCAGGCCGGGAATCAGGTCGGCCGGGCCACCAATGGCGACGCTGCTGGTGCCCGTGGCATTGCTCTGCGTACCCAATGCCGTGGAGTAATCACCGATGGCATTGGAGACCGCACCGAACGCCGACGCCTGCGCGCCGGACGCATAGGCCCCCACGCCATAGGACGACGCGGCAAAACCGCTGGCATCGGCACTGGCGCCGACGGCCGTGCCACCCACGCCGGCACTGGTGGCGCCGGTGACCACCGGCACGCCACCACTGGTGATCAGCGGGTTGCCGTTGGCATCCACCGCAGCGCCACCGACGGCCACGCTGCCCGGTCCGTTGGCCTGCGCGTTGTTGCCGAATGCTGCGCTGTTCTGGCCCGAGGCCAGCGCGTTGTTGCCCACCGCAGTCGCGTTCTGCGCAACGGCAGTGGCACCGGCACCGACCGCCGTGGTGCCAGTGCCGATGGCATTGGCGGCCTCGCCTGCGGCCAGCGCGTCGTCACCTTCAGCCAGCGCACCGGCATCGCTGTTGCTGCTGCCGATGGCCTGGAAGCGCTTGGCGGTGGCATCGGCCACTGCGGCAACATCCTTCAACTGGCCAACGTTGACCGCATCGGTATCTTCGGTGCCGGCGGCAACGCTGGTGATCTGGCGGGTCAGGCCATATCCGGCGGCACCGACGGACACGGTATCGACACGGTCAGCCAGCGAACCGGCGCCCAACGCCACGCTGCCGGTAGCGACCGCGGCCGAATTGGAGCCCAGCGCGGTGCTGTATTCACCGACGGCCGTGCTGAACGCACCTACTGCAATCGAGGCTTCGTTGGCAGCCGTGGCGCCGCGGCCCAATGCGGTACTGCCGGGGCCCATCGCTACGGCACCGCCACCGACGGCGGTCGCGCCATCGGCGGTGGCTTCGGACAGTGCACCCAGTGCCGTTGCTGCACCGTTTTCGCTGGCGGCGTAGGCGCTGGCACCGACGGCGGTATCGCCAAGGCCGAACGCTGCTGCGCTTTGCCCGACCACCACGCTGGCATCGCCGATCGCCAGCGCGCCCTGGCCGAATGCGCTGGCGCCGATGCCTGCAGCAATGGCCTGGGTACCGATGGCAGTGGTGGCGTTGGCCAGCGACTGCGCACCGGCACCGGCGGCCAGTGCGCCCTCGCCCTCGATCTTCGCCGCGTCGCTGTCATCGCCTGCGCCGTCGGCCTTGAAGTACCGGTTGCCGTCGGCGGCCACGTCGGCCAGCGCGGCCTGCGTGGCGCGCGCCTGCGCGTCCAGTTGCGCCTTGTTCACTGCGTCGGTCGCCTGCGTGCCTGCGGCGACATTGGTGACCTGCCGTTCCTTGCCGGCATCGCCGACGGAGACGGTGTTGGCACGCGTGGCCTTGGAGCCGGCGCCCAGCGCCACGCTGTTGGCCGCACTGGCACTGCTGTTGCTGCCGATCGCCACCGCATTGCTGCCCTTGGCCGTGGCCGAGCCTTCGATCAGGCACTTTTCGAGCAGCTTGCCGCTGAATGCCACGCAGGTGGCGCTACCGCCGATCTGCACCGACTGTGCGGTGGCAGAGCCACTCATGCCCAATCCCAATACCAGGCCCAGTGCCACCGCCAGCAGTGCGGGCGTGGCCTGTGTCGCACCGCGGCGCTGGTCGACGACCCCACCGCTGCTGCTGTCGGAGGAAGCCAGTTCCGAGGCCACCACCAACTGACCCAATGCTTTGTTCCAGACCTTGCGATAAATCCGATTCATCGGTACGGCTCCTGATTGGACTGGTTTTGGGCAAAGCAACGCCACCGCTGGGCTTTCCGGCCCAACGTCCCCTGGGGGCGTTTATTCGCGTGATTTACTGCGGGGTATTGCCGAACGGCGCGCAGCGACAGAAAACCGAGCGCGTGCGCCAACCGGTTACTGCGAAATGAATGATTCTGAAACGGGGTTCAAGTGTTAACGGCAACTTTGCAGATCGTCAAGACTTTGACACGACAAATCCTATTGCCGTGAAGCAGTTCACTCTTTTCCCTGTTTATGAAAGGATTTTGTTAGCGACGCGTGACGCAACCCTGTCGCCTGAAAATCCATGTAACTCGCGGGTACATCAGGATTTTCACACGCGCAAAGAAAAAACCCGCCGATCAACGGCGGGTTTTTCCATACGCAACGGCATTGAAGCCTGCGCGGTGTGGTGCGATCAGCCGCACCACACCCGCGCGTTGCGGAACATGCGCATCCACGGCGAATCACCCTGCCACTCGGCCGGGGCCCAGCTCATGTTGAGCGCGCGCGGGGTGCGTTCCGGGTGCGGCATCATGATGGTCACGCGGCCGTCGCTGCTGGTCAGGCCGGTGATGCCGTCCGGCGAACCGTTCGGATTCAGCGGGTACTGGCTGGCGACGTTGCCGTGGCCATCGATGTAGCGCAGCGAAACACGGGCCGCGGCCTGGTCGACCGCGTTGTCGAACACCGCCTGGCCTTCGCCATGCGCCACTGCCACCTGCAGGCGCGAACCGGCCATGCCACGCAGCAGGATCGACGGAGACTCCACCACTTCCAGCAGCGCGGTACGGGCTTCGAACTGCTCGCTGGCATTGCGGCGGAACTGCGGCCAGTGTTCGGCACCGGGAATGATGTCCTTCAGCTGGCTCATCATCTGGCAGCCGTTGCACACGCCCAGGGCGAAGCTGTCCTCGCGCGCGAAGAACGCGGCGAAGGCATCACGCAGCGCGCTGCGCTCCAGGATCGAGGTGGCCCAGCCACGGCCAGCGCCAAGCACGTCGCCGTAACTGAAGCCGCCGCAGGCGACCAGGCCGGTGAAGTCCTGCAGGGCGACGCGGCCTTCGATCAGGTCGCTCATGTGCACATCGAAGGGCCGGAAGCCGGCACGTTCGAAGATGTTCGCCATTTCGATCTGGCCGTTGACGCCCTGCTCGCGCAGCACGGCCACGCGCGGACGCGCACCGGTGCTGATGAACGGGGCGGCCACGTCTTCATTGATGTCGAAGCTGAGCTTGGGCTTCAGGCCCGGTGCGTTGAAGGCACGGGCGATCTCACGCTCGGCGTCGGCGTTGACCGGGTTGTCGCGGCGCTTCTGCATCGCGTGGGTGACCGACCACCATGCGTCGAACAGCGACTCCCAGCGCCATTCAGCCAGGTTCTCGCCAGCCAGCGACACGCGCACCACCGGTGCGGTGGTCGGCTTGGCGATGCGCTGCGCGCACTCGGTCAGCGCATGGCGCTCGACCAGGTCGGCGAACGCTGCGCGGTCTTCGCGTGCGATCTGCACCACCGCGCCCAGCTCTTCGTTGAACAGGCTGCGGAATGGATCGTCGCCCCAGGCATCGAGGGTGATGTCCAGCCCCAGGCGCGACGTGAAGGCCATTTCGCACAGCGCGGCGAAGGCACCGCCGTCGCTGCGGTCGTGGTAAGCCAGCAGCAGGCCGGCCTGGCGCGCATCGCGGATCAGCTCGAAGAAGCCACGCAGGCGCTGCGGGTCGTCCAGATCCGGGGCAGCGCCGGCGAACGCCGGCAGGTCACCGTGGTCGGCATGCACCTGGGCCAGGATGGAACCGCCCAGGCGCTGCTTGCCGGCGCCAAGGCCAATCAGCCACAGCTCGCTTTCCACGTCGCGGTCGAGCAGCGGGGTCAGCTGCTGGCGCACATCGGCGACCGGTGCGAACGCAGAGATCACCAGCGACACCGGCGACACGCTCTTGTGCGCTTGGCCCTGGTCGTGCCACTGCGCCTGCATCGACAGCGAGTCCTTGCCCACCGGAATGCTGATGTCCAGCTGCGGGCACAGTTCCATGCCCACGGCCTTCACCGCGTCGTACAGCAGCGCGTCTTCGCCGGGGTGGCCGGCCGCGGCCATCCAGTTCGCCGACAGTTTGATCTCATCCAGCGCATCGACCGGGGCCGCGCACAGGTTGGTCAACGCTTCGCCCACGGCCATGCGTGCCGAAGCCGCCGCATCGAGCAGGGCCAGCGGGGTGCGCTCGCCGATCGACATCGCCTCGCCGGCCACGCCGTCGAAGTCGGCCACGGTGATGGCCACATCGGCCACCGGCAGCTGCCACGGGCCGACCATCTGTTCGCGTGCGGTCAGACCACCGACGCTGCGGTCACCGATGGTGACCAGGAAGTTCTTCGAGGCCACCGTCGGGTGCGCAAGCACGCGCAGGCCCGCTTCCTGCAGGTCCAGGCCCGCGGTCTTCAGCGCCGGCCAGCGCGGTGCCGGCGGGTGTGCGGTATCGCGGTGCATCTTCGGCGGCTTGCCGAACAGCACGTCCATCGGCAGGTCGATCGGCGCATCGGCCGGGGTGTGGCCCGGCACGGCGCCATAGGCCACCACCAGGTGTTCCTCGGCGGTGGCCACGCCGACCGCAGCGAACGGGCAGCGCTCGCGGGCGCACAGCGCGGCGAACTCGGTCAGGCGCTCCTGGGCGACGCCGAGCACGTAGCGTTCCTGCGATTCGTTGCACCACAGCTGCATCGGCGACAGCGACGGATCATCGGTGGGCACCTTGCCCAGATCGATCACGCCACCGACCTTGGAGTCGTGCAGCAGCTCGGGGATGGCATTGGACAGGCCACCGGCACCGACGTCGTGGAAGAACTTGATCGGGTTGTTGCTGCCCATCGCCACGCAGCGGTCGATGACCTCCTGGCAGCGGCGCTCCATTTCCGGGTTGTCGCGCTGCACGCTGGCGAAATCCAGGTCCTCGGCGCTTTCGCCGGAGGCCACCGAACTGGCGGCACCGCCACCCAGGCCGATCAGCATTGCCGGGCCACCGAGCACGATGACCGCATCACCCGCCTGCAGCTGGATCTTGTCGACCTGGGTACGGTCGATGGCGCCGAGGCCGCCGGCCAGCATGATCGGCTTGTCGTAGGCGCGCACCAGGTCGGCGCCTTCAGGCAGCTCGAAGCTGCGGAAGTAGCCGAGCAGGTTCGGGCGGCCGAACTCGTTGTTGAACGCGGCGCCGCCGAGCGGACCATCGGTCATGATTTCCAGCGCGGGCGCCATGCGCGGGTTCAGCGCGCGCGGCGCTTCCCACGGCTGCGGCAGCTCGGGAATGCGCAGGTGCGAGACCGAGAAACCGGTCAGGCCGGCCTTCGGCTTGCCGCCGCGGCCGGTCGCGCCTTCGTCGCGGATTTCACCACCGGCGCCGGTCGAGGCGCCCGGGAACGGTGCGATGGCGGTCGGGTGGTTGTGGGTCTCCACCTTGATCTGGAACGCGCTGGGCACCTGCGGTTCACGACGGTACTCGCCGCTGGCCGGATCCGGGCGGTAGCGCGACGCCGGATGGCCTTCGATCACCGCGGCGTTGTCGCTGTACGCGCTGAGCGTGTGCTGCGGGGTCTGCTGGTGGGTGTTCTTGATCATCCGGAACAGCGAGCGGTCCTGCTCCTGGCCGTCGATGGTCCAGCTGGCGTTGAAGATCTTGTGGCGGCAGTGCTCGGAATTGGCCTGCGCGAACATCATCAGTTCGACGTCCGACGGCGAGCGGCCCAGCGCGGTGAAGCGTTCGCGCAGGTAATCGATCTCGTCCTGGGCCATGGCCAGTCCGAGGCGCTCGTTGGCGGCCTCCAGCTGGTCCACCGGCACGCGTTCCAGTTCGCCGCGGGCGGGCGCCGAGAACAGCGCCTGGCCCTGCTTCACGGTCTCCAGCACTGACTGCGTCATCGGGTCGTGCAGTGCCTTGACCAGCGCCTGCTGCACGTCGGCATCGGCCGGCCAGCCCTGCACGTCGATGCGCAGGCCCCGCTCGACCCGGCTTACCGGCTGGCCGGCACCGCGCACCAGTTCGGTGGCCTTGCTCGACCACGGCGACAGCGTACCCAGGCGCGGCACCACGATGCGGCTGACCGCGCCGTCGGCCACGGCTTCTGCCTGCGGCGCAGCTTCGAGGATGCGGCACAGGGTGGCGAGGTCGGGAGCGGCGCTGCCTTCGGGCTGCACGAAGTAGACGTGCCAGGCACCGCTGATGCGCAGGGAGGGAGCGATGGACTGCAGGCGGGATTCAAGACGTTCGCGGCGGAACGGCGACAGGGCGGGCGCGCCCTCGAGGACCATCATGTCCGGGGAACCGTAGTTGGGAAACGGGCCCGACATTGTACCGGAAGCGGGGGAAGGGCTTTGGCCGGGCGGCGCCCGGCACCCGCCGAGGCCAGGGCAACAGCAACAGCAACGGCCAAAGCAAAAGCGGGGTTCCCGTGGGATGGCGGGGTGGGTCCGGTGGCGGGGGACGCCGTAAACCCGCCCCTGGGGGCTTGGCCGCGGCATCCATGCCGCGGACACCCCGGCCACCGGCCCCCCCCCCCCGCCTTCGACAGATTTCCGCGATCTGCAGTAGATCCACGCCATGCGTGGATGCTCCCCGGTAGTGCCGGCCGCTGGCCGGCAATAAGGGAACGTCGGAAGTCAGGCATTTAAGAGCGCAGCGACCGGCTTCTGCTTTTGATTTTTTGTTCTGCCTTTCGTGGCTGACTGCGCAGGAACCTGTCAGAGGCCGGGTGGGTGGGGGCAGGCGGGGTGTCCGCGGCATGGATGCCGCGGCCAAGCCCCCAGGGACGGGTTCACGGCGTCCCCGCCTGACCCCACCCACCCGGCCAAACCCATGAATTCGCGCCCGACCAGCCACGAGGGGCTCCGCCGATGGCCGCCGACCGCGCGCAGCGCCGCTCTCCATCCGGATCCCGGAACCATGCGCTTGCTCACGGATTGACCACGCGATTGATGACAACGTTGTCCCCACCTGGCGCCGGACTCTCTCCCCGGCCTCCCAGGTACCTCCGTCCGGCCCCACCCGTCGCCTTCCCGGGCGACGCCCGGACCTGCGTCACGCGCGGCGCCATCGGGGCCCGCGCGCCCTTTGATCGGAGACTTACCCATGTACGACCCGATTGTGCGCAGTGCCGAACGTGCGACCCGAAGCTGTCGTCCCCGCCGCCTGGCCTGGCTGCTTGCCGTGGCCGCCGGTGCCGCTGCCCTGCCCGGCCTGGCGCAGGCCGCCAGCTGTGCCGGCGTGGCCCAGTGGGACCAGGCCAAGATCTACCGGGCCGGCGATACCCTGCAGAAAGGAGGTGTCCTCTATCGGGCGAACCAGGACATCTGGAACGCACCGCCGGACCATCCGGCCGGTGCGCCCTACTACACCAACCTCGGCGCCTGTGATGGCGGCGGCGCCAACCAGCCGCCGGTGGTCAGCCTGACCTCGCCGGCCAACGGCGCCACCTTCAGCGCCGGCAGCACGGTCAACGTGACCGCCACCGCCAGTGATCCGGACGGCAGCGTCGCCAAGGTCGAGTTCTTCCGCGATGGCAGCACGCTGGGCGTGGCCACCAGTGCGCCGTATGCGGCCAGCTGGACCAATGCCAGCGCCGGCAGCCACACCCTGCGCGCGGTAGCCACCGACAACAACAACGCCACCAGCAGCACCGCGACCATCACCATCACCGTCAACGCCGCCGGTGGCGATACCACCGCACCGAGCGTGCCGGGCGGACTGGCGGTCGGCACGCGTACCGCCAACAGCATCGCGCTCAGCTGGAGCCCGTCCACCGACAACACCGGGGGCAGCGGCGTGGCCGGCTATGACGTGTACCGCAATGGCAGCCTGGTCGGTTCACCATCCAGTGCCAGCTACGTCGATGGCGGCCTGACTGCATCGACCACTTACCGCTACCGTGTGCGTGCCCGCGACAACGCCGGCAACGCGTCCGCGCAGGGCACCGAGATCAGCGCCACCACGCTGGCCGGCGACGGCGGCACCAACGGCAAGCGGGTCATCGGCTACTTCACCCAGTGGGGCATCTACGGCCGCAACTACCGGGTCAAGAACATCGACAGCAGCGGTTCGGCCGCGCGCCTGACCCACATCAACTACGCCTTCGGCAACGTGCGCAACAACCGCTGCGAAGTGGGCGTCACACAGCCATCGGATCCGAACAGCGGTGCCGGTGGTGATGCCTTCGCCGACTACACCAAGGCCTTCAGTGCCGCCGAGAGTGTCAGCGGCAGCGCCGATACCTGGGACCAGCCGCTGCGCGGCAACTGGAACCAGCTCAAGCAGCTCAAGGCCAAGTACCCCGGCATGAAGGTGCTGATCTCGCTGGGTGGCTGGACCTGGTCGCGCGGCTTCTCCAGCGCGGCGCGCCCGGAAAACCGCCAGGCCTTCGTCGCCTCGTGCATCGATGCCTACATCAAGGGCAACCTACCGGTAACCGACGGTGCCGGTGGTGCCGGTGCCGCGCTGGGCGTGTTCGACGGCATCGACATCGACTGGGAATACCCGGTTGCGTGCGGCATCGAATGCGGCAAGCCGGAAGACAACGCCAACTTCACCGCGCTGATGGCCGAGTTCCGCCGCCAGCTCGATGCAGTGCGTCCGGGCCTGCTGCTGACGGTGGCGGTGGGTGCCGGCATCGACAAGATCCGCGTCACCGACCCGGCCGCGTACCACCCGTACCTGGACTACATCAACGTGATGACCTACGACTTCCACGGCGCGTGGGATGCGAAGACCAATCACCAGTCGGCGCTGTTTGATTCGCCGAATGATCCGTCCACCGGCGACCAGAAGCTGTACAACAGCAACGACGCCATCGAGGCCTTCATCAGCCGTGGCGTGCCTGCCGCCAAGCTCAACCTGGGCATCGGCTACTACGGGCGTGGCTGGACCGGTGTGGCCAACGCCAACAACGGCCTGTACCAGACCGCGACCGGCGCTGCCCCGGGCACGTATGAAGCCGGCATCGAGGACTGGAAGGTGCTGAAGAACCTGGCGTGGCCGGGCTACACCGACAACACCGCCGGTGCCACCTGGATCTACAACGGCAGCACGCTGTGGAGCTTCGACACCCCGGCCAACATCACCCGCAAGATGGGTTACGTGAAGACCCAGGGCCTGGGCGGCGCGTTCGTCTGGGAGTTCAGTGGTGATGATGCGCAGGGCACGCTGACCAAGGCGGTCAGTGATGGCCTGAAGTAAGAAAAAAGCCGGGGATGCGACACGCATCCCCGGCTCTACAGGAAAAGGTCGGCGCCGATCAGCGCTTGGCCGACAGTTTTTCCAGCGCCGCGCGCAGCTGCGCCGGCGGCAGGTAGCCCCCCAGCTGGGTGCCGTCCGGCGCGAAGATCGCCGGCGTGCCGTTCACGCCCAGCTGCTGGCCCAGTGCGTACTGCATCGCCACCGGGTTGGTGCAGTTCTTTGCCGGCACGTTGCCACCGCGCTTGGCGTTGGTCAGTGCCTGGCGGCGATCGGCCGCACACCAGACCGAGATCATGTCGGTGTAGTCCTTGCTGCCGAGGCCCATGCGCGGGAATGCCAGATACTCGACGGAGATACCGTTGCGGTTGAGCTCGGCGATGTCCTGGTGCAGCTTGCGGCAATAGCCGCACTCGATGTCGGTGAACACGCTGATGGTGTACTTGGCATTCGGCGCGGCGAACACGATGCGGTCGCCATGGTTGGCCTTGGCCAGCAGATCGCGGCGGTAGCCGAGCAGGCCTTCGCTGTTGGCCGGGCCCTTGGCACGGGTGTCGTAAGGCTGCGACTGGAACAGGTAGCGACCGTCGTCGGACACGTACAGCAGCTGGCCGGAAACGACCACCTCGCGGAAGCCGGGGAACGGCGCGGCACCGATGTAGTCCACCTTGAAACCGGGGTTCAGGGCAGTCAACGCGGCGCGCACGGCCTGGTCGGCTGGCGCGTTGGCGGCCGGGCCGGGCTTGGCAGCAGCGGCAGGCGCCTTGGCGGCTGGCGGGGCCGGCTGGGCGCAGGCAGTCAGGCTGAGCGCACCGAACACGGCGGCGATGGCAAATCGGAGCATGGAGCAGTCCGCGACAGAAGAAGACCCCGGATTCTGACACAGCCACCGGCACCGGGCCGCGACGCCGCGCACCGCCCGGGGCCGGGGTTCAGGACACGGCTCAGCCGCGCGGATGATGCCGGGCGTGCAGTTTCTGCAGGTGCTCGCGCGCCACCAGGGTATAGATCTGGGTGGTCGACAACGAGCTGTGGCCAAGCAGCATCTGCAGCGCGCGCAGGTCGGCACCGCGGTTGAGCAGATGGGTGGCGAAGCTGTGGCGCAGGCCGTGCGGGCTGATCCGCGCCGGGTCGATGCCGGCCACCTGCGCGTGGCGCTTGACCAGGTGCCAGAACGCCTGCCGGGTCAGCGCATGCAGCATCGGCTCGACAAACAACGGGGTCTGCCCATCGGCCAGCGCCTGCACCTTGCCCTTGCCGACCAGCAGCGGGCGCGATGCCTGTAGATAGCGCTCCAGCCAGTGCTGCGATTCCTCACCCAGCGGCACCAGCCGTTCCTTGCTGCCCTTGCCGGTGACCCGCAGCACGCCCTGGCGCAGGTTGACCGCGGTGGCCGGCAGCAGCACCAGCTCGCTCACGCGCAGGCCGGCGGCGTACATCAACTCCAGCATGGCGCGGTCGCGCAGGCCCAGCGGGCTGTCGATATCCGGCGCTGCCAACAGCGCGTCGATCTGGCTTTCGGCCAGCGCCTTGGGCAGCAATCGTGGCAGCTTGGGCGGATCCAGCAGCGCGCTGGGGTCCTCGCCGCGCTCGCCACGGCGCACGCCATCGGCGAAGAACGCCCGCAGCGCCGACAGCAACCGCGCATTGCTGCGCGGCGACCAGCCATGACGGGTGCGCCAGGCCAGGTAGTCGAACAACCCCGGGCGCTCGATGCCGGCCAGGCCACCATCGCGCCCATCCATCCAGCGAGCCAGCCCTTCCAGGTCGCGCCGGTAGCTGTCGAGGGTGGCGCGGGCCAGACCGTTCTCGGCCCAGATCGCATCGAGGAAGCGCTGGATGCGCATGCTGTCGTCGGCGCGCAGTTCAGGCAGTTGCTGGACCAGCTGGCGGCGTTCGGCGGGGGTGGAAACAAGGGCCATGCGTGCAGGATACGAGGGCCACTGCGGATGCGGCCAGCATTGCGTATGCTCGGCGCATGTCCCGCCCCGCCATTGATACGGCCCCTGCGGCCACTACCGAGCTGCCCCGCCCGCGTGCATTGCTGCTGTGGCGCGTGCTGGCGATGGTCTACGACGCGCTGCCGGTGCTGGCGCTGTGGATGTTGGCCGGCACCCTGTTCACCCTTGCCTACACCTTCAGCGGCCACGCCCAGCGCGAGAACATCGCACCGTTCAGCGCCTGGCAGTGGCTGCTGTGGGCGGTGTGCTGGCTGGTCACGGGGTGGTATGCCACGGCCAGCTGGCGCCGCGGTGGGCAGACGCTGGGCATGCGGCCGTGGCGCTTGAAGCTGGAATCGAGTGATGGCGCGCCCCTGCGACGCACGCAGCTTTGGCTGCGCTTCGTGGTGGGCACGCTGTCGCTGCTGCTGGGCGGCCTGGGATTCTGGTGGGCATGGGCTGACCGCCAGCGGCTGACCTGGCACGACCGCGCCAGCGGCACCCGCCTGCTGCGCATGCCGAAGCGGTAACGCATCACCTTTCAATCCGATCCTGCGCGGCGCTTGTGTAGAGTCGAGCCGAAGCTCGGTTGGCGGGCGGTGCGCGCAAAGCAGCCGAGCGTGGGCTATGCCTGCCGTCCCGGCCGGCACCCTTCAGGCCGTCGCCAGCGACGTTGGCAGCGGCTCCTGCCGCTACCTTCGGCTCTACAACAACGATGATCAGCCCGACTTGCGCCGGAACAGCAATCCCGATATCGCCAGCATCACGATCGGCGGCAACGCATAGGCAATGCGGTAATCGAACTTCAACGCGCCGGCCATGCGACCGAAGAACAGCTGCAGCAGCCAGAAGCCCAGCGCGAACAGGATGCCGAGGAACAGGCGCTTGCCCATGCCACCACTGCGCAGCGAGCCGAACGCGAACGGCACCGCCGCCAGGCACAGCGCCAGCACGTTCACCGGGTAGAACCAGCGGCTCCAGTACACATCCTCGTAGTCGCGCGCATCCAGACCGTTGCGCTCGCGGTATTCGATGCTGGTGCGCAGTTCGGCCACGCTGAGGTTGCGCGGCTTGGCGATGCCGGTGGCCAGCGCGCCGGCGTCCAGCTTGGAGTTCCACGGCTCGCGCGCCACTTCCTCGCGCGTGGCCGAACGTTCAGCGAAGGTATCGCGGCGCACGCCGGTCAGCACCCAGCCGTCACGGTCATGCTCGGCCGTGTCCGCATGGGTCAGCGAGGCGATCCGACCATCCTCGGCGATGCGATACAGGCGCACGTCACGCAGGATCAGCCGCGTGCCCTTGTCGCCCACCAGCTGCTCTTCGCCACCGGCGGCGCTGAGGAAGGTATCGCCCTCGCGCGCCCACAGGCCGGAATAGCGGGTGGTGGAGATGTCCCGCCCCCATTTGGCACTGGACTTCAGCGCATCGGCACGGTCCTGGCCCCAGGGGCCCAGCGTCTCGGCGCTGAGCACCATCACTGCGGTAAGCAACGACAGGGCGATGGCCACCGATACGCTCAGGCGCTTGCGCGACAGGCCCAGCGCACGCAGCGCGGTCAGCTCGGAGGTCGCGGCCAGCTGGCCCAGGCCCATCAGCGCACCGATCACCGCAGCGGTGGGGAACATGGTGTAGGCACGGCGTGGCACCGTATACAGCACCCAGGCGGCCGCATGCCCCAAGGTGTAGCCGTTCTTGCCGATGTCCTTGAACTCGCCGGAAAACGCCATCACCACGTCCAGGCCCACCAGTACGGCCCAGGTCAGCAGCACCGTGGTGAACACCGACTGGCCGAGATACAGGTCGAAACGCATCGGGCGCAGTCTCATGCGCGGGCTCCCTTCGGGCGGCCCAGGCGGCCATCACGTGCATACATCCAGATCGCCAGCGCCAGCAGCGGCAGGGTCAGCCACCACAGGCCAAGCGCAGGCGGAATCTTGCCATTGGCGATCCAGCCACTGCCGATGAACATCAGGTTGGTGCCCACCATGTAGGCCATCAGCGCCAGCATCATCCGCCCGTAGCGCTGCTGGCGCGGCGAGCTGCGGCCCAGCGGCACGGTCAGCAGCGCAAACGCCAGCGCGATCAACGGCGGGGCAAGGCGGCGATGCAGCTGTGCCTGCGCCTCGGGCCGGTCATCGCCGAACAGCTGCGTGGTCGGCATCAGTTCCGGATCATCGCCGGTACGGGTCTGCGCACCGTCGGGCAGGGCCACATCGTTGCGGGCGAAGGTGGCCAGACGGTAATCCAGCCCCCCGGCCACCGGTCCTTCCACCTGGTGGCCATCATCCAGCTCCAGGAAGCGCTGGCGGGCGCCTTCGAAGAACATGCGCCCCCCTGCGGCGGACACCACTTCCAGACGATCGTCCTTCTGCCGCTGCAGGAAGACCCGGCCCAGCTGGGTACCATCGGGCGAGATCGAGGACAGGTAGACCACGCCACCATTGGGCAGCTGGGTGAAGCGGCCCGGCTCCAGGCCCGCCATCAGCACGCTTCGATTGGCCTCGATGATCATCTGCTCGGCCACCCGGCCGGCCCACGGGCCCAGCCACAAGGAGCAGGCGCCGACCAGCGCCACCACCGGCACCACCAGCATCAGCAGCGGCCGCAGCAGGCGTTTGGGGCCCACGCCAATGGCAGTGATGACGGCCATTTCCGAGTCGCGGTAGAGACGGGCCACCGCCAGCAGCAGGCCCAGCATCAACGCCAGCGGCAGGATCAGTGGCAGGTAGGCGATGAACTGCAGGCCCAGCTGGGAGAACAGCAGCTTGGCCGGCAGGCGCCCGTCGGCGATGTTGCCGAGGATGTCCACCAGCACGCCGCCCACGCTGACCACCAGCAGGACGATCAGGGTAGCCAGGAAACTCTGGACGAAATCGCCCAGCAGGTATCGGTCGAGCTTCAGCATGGGGCGGTGGTTTAAACTCTGGGGTTCGTTCGCGGTGCCGCCCAGTCTACTGTCTGGGCGTAAACGGCCTGCGATTGTACGGACTCGCCAATGGAATCTGCTCAATGGCCCTCGAATTCACCCTGAACCACGTTGCTCCGGCCGCCGCCGCCGTTGATTGCCTGGTGGTCGGCGCGTATGCCGACCATACCCTGACCCCCGCCGCACAGGCCCTGGACGCCGCCAGCGGCGGCCGCCTGGCCTCGCTGGCCCAGCGCGGCGACCTGTCCGGCAAGACCGGCGCCACCACCCTGCTGCACGACCTGCCGGGCGTGTCCGCCCCGCGCGTGCTGGTGGTCGGTCTCGGCGACGCCGCCCGCTTCGGTGTACCGCAGTACCTGAAGGCCGTTGGCGACGCCGTGCGCGCGCTGAAGGCGGGCACTACCCGCAGCGCACTGTTCACCCTGTCCGAAGTGGCCATCAAGGACCGCGACGCGGCCTGGGCGATCCGCCAGGCGGTGATCGCCGCCGATCACGCTGCCTACCGCTACACCGCCACCCTGGGCAAGAAGAAGGCCGACGACGCCGGCCTGGCCCAGCTGGCCATCGCCGGTGACGACGCCCAGGCCCTGGCCCAGGGCCAGGCCATCGCCGCCGGTGTCGAGTTCGCCCGCGAGCTGGGCAACCTGCCGCCGAACTACTGCACCCCGGCCTACCTGGCCGAGGTGGGCGTGAAGTTCGCCGGTGAGCATGACGGTGCCGAGGCCGAGATCCTCGACGAGCACCAGATGGAAGCGCTGGGCATGGGCTCGCTGCTGGCCGTGGCCCGTGGTTCGGCCAACCGCCCGCGCCTGGTGGTGCTGAAGTGGACCGGCGGCGGCGACGCCAAGCCGTACGTGCTGGTCGGCAAGGGCATCACCTTCGATACCGGTGGCGTCAACCTGAAGACCCAGGGCGGCATCGAAGAGATGAAGTACGACATGTGCGGTGGCGCCAACGTCATCGGCACCTTCGTCGCCGCGGTCAAGGCCAAGCTGCCGCTGAACCTGGTGGTGGTGGTGCCGGCGGTGGAAAACGCCATCGACGGCAACGCCTACCGCCCGTCCGACGTGATCACCTCGATGTCGGGCAAGACCATCGAAGTGGGCAACACCGACGCCGAAGGCCGCCTGATCATGTGCGATGCGCTGACCTATGCGCAGCGCTTCGAACCGGCCGCGCTGGTCGACGTCGCCACCCTGACCGGTGCCTGCATGGTCGCCCTGGGCCACCAGACCGCCGGCCTGATGAGCAAGCACGATGACCTGGCCAATGAACTGCTGGCCGCCGGCGAGCATGTGTTCGACCGCGCCTGGCGCCTGCCGTTGTGGGACGAGTACCAGCCGATGCTGGATTCGACCTTCGCCGACGTCTACAACATCGGCGGCCGCTGGGCCGGCGCGATCACCGCGGGCTGCTTCCTGTCGCGCTTCACCGAAGGCCAGCGCTGGGCCCATCTGGACATCGCCGGCGTGGCCAGCGATGAAGGCAAGCGTGGCATGGCCACCGGCCGCCCGGTCGGCCTGCTGAGCCAGTGGCTGCTGGACCAGGCCGCCCGCGCCTGATGCCGTACCCGACCCTGGCCGGCCCCCGCTGGCCAGGGCCTCGCCCGGCACCGCCGGGCCCCTGCCTGACCCGGATCCTGCCATGCCCCGCGCCGACTTCTACCTGATCGCCAAGCCCCGCTTCCTGACCGAGCCGCTGCGCCTGGTCTGCGAACTGGCGCGCAAGGCCAACGACGCCGGGTTGTTCACCCTGGTGCTGGCCCGCGACCAGGCCCAGGCCGAGGAGCTGGACGAGCTGCTGTGGGCGTTCGACAACGATGCCTACATCCCGCACCAGATCGCCGGCGAAGACATGGACGAGGAAGAGGCCCTGGTGCTGATCGCAGTACCCGGCACCGACGCGCCGGCACGCCCGCTGGTGATCAACCTGCGCGATGAACCCTGGCTGGGCCAGTGCGAACGCGTGCTGGAAGTGGTCCCGGCCGATCCGGAAGCGCGCGAACCGCTGCGCGAACGCTGGCGCCAGTACAAGGCCGCCGGTTACGAGCTGAACAAGCACGACATGTAAGCGCGCCCCGGCCCCCTTGATGGGCCGCCGCCGCGCCCTGATCCTTCAACGATTACCTCCTGGTTCCCCCGCATGACCCAACTCGCCTCCAGCTACGACCCGAAGTCCTTCGAGACCGACCTCTACGAGGCCTGGGAGAAGGCCGGCCACTTCAAGCCGTCCGGCACGGGCGAGCCGTACACCATCCTGCTGCCGCCGCCGAACGTGACCGGCACGCTGCACATGGGCCATGCGTTCCAGCAGACCCTGATGGACGCGCTGGTGCGCTACCACCGCATGCGCGGCTACGACACGCTGTGGCAGGTCGGTACCGACCACGCCGGCATCGCCACCGAAATGGTGGTCAGCCGCAACCTGGCGCTGGAAGGCAAGGGCGAGACCCGTGATTCGCTGGGCCGCGAAGGCTTCATCGGCAAGGTCTGGGAGTGGAAGCAGCAGTCCGGCGATACCATCGAGCGCCAGATGCGCCGCCTCGGCACCTCCGCCGACTGGTCGCGCAGCACCTTCACCATGGACCCGCAGCCGTCGGCGGCAGTGAACGAAGCCTTCGTGCGCTGGTACGAGCAGGGCCTGATCTACCGCGGCCAGCGCCTGGTCAACTGGGACCCGGTGCTGAAGACCGCCATTTCCGACCTGGAAGTGGAGAGCGCCGAGGAAGACGGCTTCCTGTGGTCGATCGCCTACACGCTGGATGAGGGCCTGAGCTACGAGCACGTCGAGCGCGATGCCGACGGCGTCGAAACCCTGCGCGAAACCCGCGACTACCTGGTGGTCGCCACCACCCGCCCGGAAACCCTGCTGGGCGATACCGCGGTGATGGTGCACCCGGAAGACGAGCGCTACGCGCACCTGATCGGCAAGAGCGTGGTGCTGCCGCTGACCGGCCGCCGCGTGCCGGTGATCGCCGACGACTACGTGGACCGCGCGTTCGGCACCGGCGTGGTCAAGGTCACCCCAGCGCATGATTTCAACGACTACGAAGTGGGCGTGCGCCACAGCCTGCCGATGATCAACCTGTTCACCCCGGTGGCAGCGCTGAACGAAAACGCGCCGGAGCGTTTCCAGGGTCTGGACCGCTACGCCGCGCGCAAGGCCGTGCTGGCCGAACTGGAAGACCTGGGCATCCTGGTCGAGACCAAGGCGCACAAGCTGCAGGTGCCGCGCGGTGACCGCACCGGCCAGGTGATCGAGCCGTACCTGACCGACCAGTGGTTCGTGAAGATGGACGACCTGGCCAAGCGCGGCCTGGAACTGGTCGAGAATGGAAGCATTTCCTTCGTGCCGCCGAACTGGATCAACACTTACCGCCACTGGATGAACAACATCCAGGACTGGTGCATCAGTCGCCAGCTGTGGTGGGGCCACCGCATTCCGGCGTGGTTCGACGAAGCCACCGGCAGCTGCTACGTCGGTCGCAGCGAAGAGGAAGTGCGGGCGAAGCACAACCTGGCCAGCGACGTGGTGCTGAACCAGGAAAGCGACGTGCTGGAGACCTGGTTCTCCTCGCAGCTGTGGCCGTTCTCCACCCTGGGCTGGCCCAACGAGCAGGCCATGGCCGAGCGCGGCTTCGACCGCTACCTGCCGTCGTCGGTGCTGATCACCGGCTTCGACATCATCTTCTTCTGGGTGGCGCGCATGATCATGGCCACCGACAACCTGGTCGGGAAGATCCCGTTCAAGGACGTCTACTTCACCGGCCTGATCCGCGACGGCCAGGGCCAGAAGATGTCCAAGAGCAAGGGCAACGTGCTCGACCCGCTGGACATCATCGACGGCATCACCATGGACGACCTGGTCGCCAAGCGCACCGGCGGCCTGATGCAGCCGAAGATGGTTGAGAAGATCGAGAAGGCCACCCGCAAGGAATTCCCGGACGGCATCGCCGCCCACGGTGCCGATGCGCTGCGCTTCACCATCGCGGCACTGGCCACCCACGGCCGCGACATCAAGTTCGACATGAACCGCGCCGAGGGCTACAAGAACTTCTGCAACAAGCTGTGGAATGCCAGCCGCTTCGCGCTGATGAACACCGAGGGCGCGGCGTTCACCGGCGTGCCCAGGCCGCGTACCGATGCCGAGCGCTGGATCCTCGCGCGCCTGGCCGCCACCACCGCCGAAGCGCAGGGCCATTTCGCCGCCTACCGCTTCGACCTGCTGGCGCAGTGCCTGTACGAGTTCGCCTGGAACGCGTTCTGCGACTGGTTCCTGGAACTGAGCAAGCCGGCACTGAACGGTGCAGACGCCGCCGACGCCGAAAGCACCCGCCACACCCTGCTGTACGTGCTGGAAGCGCTGCTGCGCCTGCTGCACCCGCTCACGCCGTTCATCACCGAACAGCTGTGGCAGCAGCTGGCCCCGCGCCTGGGCCTGACCGAAACCACGCTGTCGCTGCGCCCGTACCCGACCGCCGCCGAGTTCGAAGGCGATTTCGCCCAGGCCGAGGCCGACGTGGAATGGCTGAAGGCGGTGATCAGTGCCGTGCGCCGCGTGCGCAGTGAGCTGAACGTCGCGCCGTCCAAGCTGGTGCCGCTGCGCCTGCAGGCCGGGCTGGAGCAGGACCGCGTGCGCATCGAACGCTTCAGCGCCTCGCTGTCGTTCCTGCTGAAGCTGGACAGCATCCAGTGGCTGGCCGAAGGCGAAAGCGCACCGCCGGCCGCCGCCGCGATCGTGGGCGAGCTGAAGCTGCTGGTGCCGCTGGAAGGCCTGGTCGATCTCGATGCCGAGCGCGTGCGCCTGGACAAGGAAATCGCCCGCGTCGAAGCGGAGAAGGAAAAGAGCGAGACCAAGCTGGCCAAGTTCACCGACAAGGTGCCGCCGGCCGTGGTCGAGCAGGAGCGCGTGCGACTGGCCGACTGGAACACCCAGCTGGCCGGCCTGCGCGAGCAGCGCGCGAAGCTGTAAGCGCCGCGCTCTGGTGCGTGCCAACCGGGGTTGGCACCTGCCCTGCCCCGCTCTGGTGGGTGCGGACCTTGGTCCGCACTGAGCGATGTGCCAACCAAGGTTGGCACCCACCAAACCCGGAACATTTGCCCCGCATGGCATCATCGCCCGATGCCTCTTTCCATTTTCCTGCTGGTCCTCGCGGCTGCGGCCCTGCATGCCAGCTGGAATGCGATCGTCAAACGCGGGCCGGACAAATTCCTCGGCACCGTGCTGGTCACCGGCAGCGCCGCGCTGCTGTCGGCGGCCGCCCTGCCCTTCCTGCCGTTCCCGGCCGCGCACAGCTGGCCCTGGCTGGCTGCATCCGTGCTGCTGCAGGTGACCTACTACGGACTGGTGGCACGCTGCTACCAGCAGGTCGACATGAGCCTGGCCTATCCGCTGATGCGTGGCAGCGCGCCGATCCTGGTTGCGCTGGCCGGCACCCTGCTGGGCGAGCAACTGCCCCCGGCGGCGTGGCTGGGCGTGGTGCTGGTGAGCACCGGCATCCTGTGCATGGCACTGGGCACACGTGGCGGCCAGCTGCGGCTGCCGCTGCTGACCGCGGCGATGATCGCCACCTACACCTTGGTCGATGCGCAGGGCGCGCGCCAGTCCGGCAGCGCGCTCAGTTACACGCTGTGGCTGTTCCTGCTGTCAGGCATCCCACTACCGCTGTGGGCGTTGTACACCCGCGGCGGCGCGGTGCTGGACTATGCGCGCCAGCACTGGCCGCTGGGACTGGCCGGTGGCGTCGGCACCACCGCCTCCTATGCGATGGCGTTGTGGGCCATGACCCAGGCGCCGGTGGCGATGGTCTCGGCGCTGCGTGAATCCTCGATCCTGTTCGCGTTGCTGATCTCGGTGTTCGTGCTGCGCGAGCGGATTCCGCGTGCGCGCTGGCTGGCGGCCGCGCTGATCGTCGGCGGTGTGTTGGCACTGCGGCTGGCGTGAGAAAAGCGTGCCAACCAAGGTTGGCACCTACCACGGCAGGTGACGTGTCGATGACAGCGGAGATCCACCGGTAGTGCCGGCCGCTGGCCGGCAACCCTTCTCCGTTACAGCGGCGGCATCGTCTGCAGGTCGCCGTCGACCAGTTCGATCGCCATCACCACCGCGTCTTCGCGGCCCTGTGCGGCCGGATAGTAGCGCGGACGACGGCCGATCTCGTTGAAGCCTTCGCTGTGGTACAGCGCCAGCGCCGGCGTGTTGGACGGACGCACTTCCAGGAACACACGCTGCGCACCGCGGTTGCCTGCCAGCTGCACCAGTGCGCGCAGCAGTTGGCGACCCAGCCCACGCGACTGCGCCAGCGGATCGATGCAGATGTTCAATACATGTGCCTCATCGGCGGCAATGCTGAGCACGCCGTAGCCGATCAGCTGGCCATCGCGCTCCATCGCCAGGCCGGGATAACCGGCACGCAGGCAATCAACGAAGATGCCGCGGGTCCATGGGAATGGATACCCACGCACTTCAATCGCCATCACCGCATTGAGGTCGCTCTCGCGCAATGCGCGCAGGCTGACCGGGCCGGGCTGGCTGACCGCACTCATGGTGCGCCCCGCTTGCGCAGGGCGCGCAGCTGCGGCCACAACGCGCGCTTGGCGGCCGGGTCCTGACGCAGCTGGTCCAGCGGCCAGCTGTCCATCAGCGCCTGCGTGGCAGGGTCGTTGGGATTACAGCCGGAGGCACGCAGCAATGCGATCTGCAGGCGATCCGGGAGCCGCACCACCGGCTGCCGCGCATTGCCACCCGGTAGCGGGCGGGCCGTTGCCGGTGCGGTATCCGGTGCGGTGACGGGGGTCTCGCGACGCGTAGGTGCCGGGCGTTCCTGGTGAGGAGCGGGTGCGGCTTCGGCAGGGTGTTCCCGCATGGAGGCCGAACCCGCCCGCACTTGTTCCGCCGAAGCCGCGGCAGCCGCATCGGCTTCGGCCACGCTCAACTGCAGCGCGGCATCCAGCTCCGCAGCCAACTGGCCGTCGTGATAGACGGTGTAGCCCATGGCCTGCAGCCAGGCCTGCTGGGCCGGTGACCACAGCACGGGCAGTTCCTGGCTCACGCGGCCTCGGGCTTCTTGCGCAGGCGCTGCACGGCCCACATCACCGGGCCGGACAAGGCGTACAGGATGCCGACCGCGAACAGCACGCGCGGCAGATCAATGACCGCGATGGCGATGGCGACCGGCACCAGGGCCAGCACCAGGAACGGCACGCGGTCGGAACGGGTGCCCTTGGCGCCGCCACCCTTGAAGCTCCAGAAACGGATACGGCTGACCATCAACAGCGCCGCGACGATCGTCACCGCCAACGCCACGTAGCGCAGCTGGTTGCCGTCCCAGCCCAGGTTGCCATCGGCGAAGGCCCAGACGAAGGACATCATCAGCCCGGCCGCGGCCGGGCTGGCCAGGCCGACGAACCAGCGTTTGTCGACCACCGCGACCTGGGTGTTGAAGCGGGCCAGGCGCAGCGCCGCGCAGGCGGCATACAGGAAGGCCACGGCCCAGCCGACGCGGCCGAGCAGCGGGTCATCGAACTTCAGCCACGACAGCGACCAGTGGTACATCACCAGCGCCGGGGCCATGCCGAAGCTGACCAGGTCGGCCAGCGAGTCGTACTGGACGCCGAACTCGCTACTGGTACCGGTCAGGCGCGCCACGCGCCCGTCCAGGCCATCCATCACCGCCGCCACGAACACGGCGATGCTGGCATTGACGAAATCCCCGTTGGCCGCGGCGATGATCGCGTAGAAGCCGGCGAACAGGCCGGCGGTGGTGAACAGGTTGGGCAGCAGGTAAATCGTGCGCGAACGCGGCGGCGGTGTGATCGGGTCCATGGAATCCAGTTTAATCGACTTGCCAGTGCTCGGCGCCAATGCTGCAATCGGCGTTCTACGCCCATTCCGCGGAGTTTGCCATGCGTGC
Organism: Stenotrophomonas sp. I18B00994; assembly: GCF_014145825.1. NCBI lineage: Bacteria > Pseudomonadati > Pseudomonadota > Gammaproteobacteria > Lysobacterales > Lysobacteraceae > Stenotrophomonas > Stenotrophomonas sp. I18B00994. The sequence goes on from NZ_JACIUW010000006.1 coordinate 125,305, forward strand.
CCTGTCCTGCCTTGGATGCCTGCTGCTGTTGGCCAGTGCCAACGCCGTGGCCGGCCCGGTCTATAAATGGAAGGACGCCCATGGCGTGACCCAGTATTCGGAGACCCCGCCGGCGGGCAAGAAGTTCGAGACCCGCGAACAGGCCCGCACCCCGCAGGCCGCGGCCAGCGCCGAAACCCCGGCCGCGCCGGTGCCGGAGCAGTGCAGCACCGCCCGTGCCAACCTGGCCCTGCTGGAAGGCTCCGGCCAGGTGATGCAGGACACCAATGGCGACGGCAAGGCCGATACCGCGTTGACCGCGGAACAGCGCAGCGCGCAGAAGGGATTGGCGGAGGCCGCCATCAAGGCTTACTGCCCGGCAGAGTGAGGGTTATCGGCAGGGCTTGCAGCCCTGCACCTGCTTCAAGCAACGGCAACGTCAAATGCCAAAGCGGCTCTGGTTTTCTACTGGTTTGGCGGGGCGGTGTGGGCTGGCAGGACACGCCGTAAACCCATCCCTGGGGGCTCGATGGCGCCATCCATGGCGCCAACGGTCCTGCCAACCCACACCGCCCCACCCCCGACAGGTTCCTGGTGACGGTGGTAGATCCACGCCATGCGTGGATGAAATCTGTCAGATCTCGAATTGAATCCGGGGTCAGATCCGTTTTCCTGCGGAAAACGGATCTGACCCCATCCGCATGTCCAACAGATCGCGGGGCCTGTCAATGGCGGGGTGGGTCCGGTTGCGGGAGTGTCCGCGGCATGGATGCCGCGGCCAAGCCCCCATGGATGGGTTTACGGCGTCTCCCGCAACCGGACCCACCCCGCCATCCCACGGGAAGCCCGCTGTTGCTTCGGCAGTTGCTTCTGAGGTTGCCGGCCAGCGGCCGGCACTACCGCGGGTGCAGGGCGCAGCCCTGCCGATACCCCTCTCCCCGGCCGGGCTGGCAGAATAGGCGTCTCTGCCGTTATCCGAAGCCGACGATGCGCCTCTCCCAGTTCCACCTGCACACCACCAAGGAAACCCCCAGCGACGCCGAGCTCACCAGCCACCGGCTGATGCTGCGCGCGGGCATGATCCGCAAGCTGGCATCGGGCCTGTACACCTGGTCGCCGCTGGGCCTGCGCGTGCTGCGCAAGGTTGAACGCATCGTGCGCGAGGAAATGGACCGCGCCGGTGCCGTGGAATTCCAGATCCCGACCATCCAGCCGAAGGAACTGTGGGAGCAGACCGGCCGCTGGCAGAAGTTCGGCCCGCAGCTGCTGAAGATCAAGGACCGCAAGGACCAGGTGTTCTGCTACAGCCCGACTGCCGAAGAAGCCGCCTGCGACTTCGCGCGCAGCGAGCTGTCCAGCTACAAGCAGCTGCCGGTGAATTTCTACCAGGTACAGACCAAGTTCCGCGACGAGATCCGCCCGCGCTTCGGCGTGATGCGTTCGCGCGAATTCCTGATGAAGGACGCCTATTCGTTCCACCTGCACGATGAGTGCCTGGTGCGCGAATACGAGAACATGAAGTCGGCCTACAGCCGCATCTTCACCCGCCTCGGCCTGGACTTCCGCATGGTGCAGGCCGACTCCGGTGCGATCGGTGGCGATGCCTCGCAGGAATTCCACGTCATCGCCGATTCCGGCGAGGACGCGCTGGTGTTCTCCACCGGTTCGGACTACGCCGCGAACATGGAAGCGGCGATCGCCGCCGATCCGGCACCGCGTGCGGCTGCCAGTGAAGCCATGCGCAAGGTCGACACCCCTACCCAGAAAACCTGCGAGGACGTCGCGGCGCTGCTCGGCATCGAGCTGCAGCGCACGGTGAAGTCGGTGGCGCTGATCGCCGGTGAAGGCGAAGCACAGCAGTTCGTGCTGGTGCTGGTGCGCGGCGACCATGAGGTCAACGAGATCAAGCTGGCCAAGGTCGCCGGCCTGGACGAACAGCGCTTCGCCAGCGAGGCGGAAATCGCCGAGTACCTGGGCAGCGTGCCGGGCTTCCTCGGCCCGGTCGCCCCGGCCAAGGCCATCCGCGTGGTCGCCGACCGCGAAGTGGCCGCGATGTCCGACTTCGTCGTCGGCGCCAACGAGGCCGGTTTCCACCTGGCCGGGGTCAACTGGGGCCGCGACCTTCCGGAACCGGAAGTGGCCGACATCCGCAACGTGCGTGCCGGTGACCGCGCGCTGGACGGTGGCGAACTGAAGATCGCCCGTGGCATCGAAGTCGGCCACGTGTTCCAGCTCGGCCGCAAATATGCCGAAGCGCTGGATGCCACCGTGCTGGACGAGAACGGCAAGGCGGCGGTGATGGCGATGGGCTGCTACGGCATCGGTATCTCGCGCGTGGTGGCTGCCGCGATCGAACAGAACCATGACGATGCCGGCATCATCTGGCCGGACGCGATGGCGCCGTGGCAGGTGGTGGTGTGCGTGATCAACCCGAAGGGCGACGCCGCCGTGGCCGATGCTGCTGCCAGCCTGCTGCAGGAACTCCGCGACGCCGGCCTGGACGCGGCACTCGACGACCGCGGCCTGCGCCCGGGCGCGATGTTCGCCGACATGGAACTGATCGGCATTCCGCACCGCGTGGTGGTGAGCGAGCGCGGCCTGGCCGCCGGTACCTACGAGTACCGCTCGCGCCGCGCCAGCGAAGCGGAAAGCCTGGACAAGGCCACCCTGCTGCAGCGACTGCAGGGCTGATCAGGAGAAGACCGGGGCATGCCCCGGTCTTTTTTTTGCCTGTCGCCCAGTTGAGCAATATTGCAGCGGACATAATCCGGTCAAAATCGACGCAATGCAGCCGGGATGCTGCCAGGCCATGACCCGCCTGCATTTGTGCTGTGATTAATTCATCTCTATTCTGTCCCGCGACGCCATGGACTGGCTCGTCCCGTCCACATTTTAGTTTCCGGAGTAACCGTAAATGAGCATTGACCTGACCGGCCTGTCGGCACGCGAGCTGGGCGCCCTGATCCGTACCGCCAAGAAGCAGCAGACCATCGTCGCCAAGCGCCGGCCAATCACCAAGGTCCGGGCCCAGCTGACCAAGCTGGCCAAGACCGAGGGTTACACCATCGAAGAACTGTTCGGCGGCGCCCCGGCACCGCGCGCGCGCAAAGCCGCCCCGGCAGCCAAGGCACCGTCCAAGACCGCCGGCCGCAAGCTGGGCAAGGTTGCCCCGAAGTACCGCAACCCGGCCAACCCCAAGGAAACCTGGACCGGTCGTGGCAAGCAGCCGCGCTGGATGGCCGAGCTGACCGCCAAGGGCAACAAGAAGCCGGAAGATTTCCTGATCAAGAAGGCCTGAGGCCGGATCGGGATGCAATGAAAAACGCCGGCGGAAGCCGGCGTTTTTCATTCTTCGGTGTGCGGGCCAACGGTCCACACCTACAGCGTTTTGCGCGCCGGCATCAGCAGGTTGCCGAACAGCAGGCCGGCCACCAGCGCCATCACCACGTTGAGCACGGTGAGGAACACGCTTTGGCCCGCGCCAACGTCCTGCTGCTGGACCAGGGTCAGCACGCCGCGCAGGCTGGTGCTGCCGGGCACCATCATGATGATGCCGGGCAGGCGGATGATCGCTCCTGGGCGGCCAACGAGGCGGCCGAACAGATTGCCACCGGCGGTCAGCAGCATCGCTGACAGGAAGATGCCGGCCGGCGCGCCCCAGGCGTGCCCGCCGAACTTGGAGATCGCGTAACCCGCCACCGAGGCCGCGATCACCCACGGGTAATCGCGCCGGTTGGCCTTGAACAGCATCGCGAAGGCGAATGCCGCGGTCAGCAGCGAACCCCACTCCACCCACGGCCCCTGCGGCCGCGTGGCGCGGATCACCGGGTCCAGGCCGAGTACATCAGCCAGGGTCACCGCGATCATCGCTCCCACGCTGAGCTTCATGATGGTGGTCAACGCGCCGGCGAAGCGCGCGGTTCCGGAGACCCAATGCTGGCTGGCGAGTTCATTGACCGCATTGGTCAGCGACATGCCCGGCAGCAGCACCACCAGCGAGGCGATGATCACCGTGTTGAGGTTGAGTGCGCCAACAAAGGACGCGACCAGGGTTGCGACCATGCCGGCCAGCAGCGCCGCCAGCGCCTCGGCCGCTTCACGGGTGGCCGGGCGACGGTCGGTGACCATGCCGAGCAGGCCGATCATCAGGCCGATGACACCGGCGGTGGCGATGTCCAGCCACGGCAGCTTCCACATGCCGGCCACGCCGGCCGCGCCCAGGGTGAATGAAAGAATGGTGCGCAGCTTGCCGCGCCGGCCCGGATCCTTGTCCAACTGGCGCAGCGCGGTGTGGCCCTGGGCAATGCTCATCCGCCCGTTGGCCACTTCCTCGGCGATATGGTCGGCGACGCTGAGCTTGTGCAGGTCGTTCTCGCCGGGCGCCAGGCGGATCACGCGGGTGATGTCGCTGGAGCCGATCGCCTGTGCCGGATCGCTGAAACTGAGGATGATACCGGTGGGATTCGACCACGGTTCACAATCCAGATCGAGCTGGCGGGCCAGTGCCACCACCGCCGTTTCCAGGCGCTGGGCCGTGGTGCCGTAGCTGTGCAGGCGTCCGGCGATCTCGGAAACAAAGGCCACGCGCTGCGCGTAGGTGGCCTGGGGCGTGGGGATCGTGTGAGCGTCTGCGGACATGCGCCGTAGTATTACCTACTGCCGGGCCGCACTGGATAAATTCATCCGGGTTCGACGCGATGCCCCAGACAGAACGGTTATGCTGCGACCCGAATGGCCCAAGTGACCCCGAACCACGCCCCCCAGCTCGAACAGGATGCCCATGACCCGGGCCTGATCCGCCTGTCCGGCACCTGGACCTTGAAGACCGCGCTGGCCGCGGCCGAAGTCCTGCGCGGCGTTCCCGACACGCTGACCGGCATCGACGCCACCGGCATCGAGAAGATGGATTCGGCCGGCGTGCTGCAGGTACTGCGCGTAGCGCATCGCGCCGACCTTGGCGAGGACGCGTTGCAGTTCCGGCCGGACCACCAGGCGCTGGTCTGCACCATCGAGGAAGTGGCCGACGACCGGCCCCGGCCCAAGCGCGATTTCGGCGTGCTGGCGGCGCTGGAACGGCTCGGTGTCAGCGTCCATGCCACTGGCCACAACATCAAGGCGCTGTGCAGTTTCCTCGGCGAGAACCTGGTCAAAGCGGCGCGCCTGGTCAAGGAGCCCCGTCGCTTCCGCCTGACCGCCACCGTCCACCAGATGGAGCAGGTCGGGCTGGACGCAGTACCGCTGGTGGCGCTGCTGTCCTACCTGGTTGGCGCGGTGATCGCCTTCCTCGGCTCGACCATCCTGCGCGACTTCGGCGCCGAGATCTACGTGGTCGAGCTGGTCAACATTGCCTTCCTGCGCGAGTTCGCCGTGCTGCTGACCGCGATCGTGCTGGCCGGCCGCACCGCCAGTGCGTTCACCGCGCAGATCGGCGCGATGAAGGCGCGCGAGGAAATCGACGCGATGCGCACGCTGGGTCTGGATCCGATCGACCTGCTGGTGCTGCCACGCCTGCTGGCGCTGCTGGTCACCCTGCCCCTGCTGACCTTCATCGCGATGATCGCGGGCCTGGCCGGCGGCATCACTGTCGGCGCGTTCGACCTCGACATCCCGCCGCAGATGTACATCGCGCGCATGCACGAGACGATGGAAGTGCGGCACATGCTGGTCGGCCTGTCGAAGGCGCCGGTGTTCGCGCTGGTGATCGGCCTGATCGGCTGCCTGGAAGGGCTGAAGGTGGAAGGCACGGCGCAGTCGGTCGGTGAACGCACCACCTCCAGCGTGGTGCAGACGATCTCGCTGGTGATCATCATCGACGCCTTCGCGGCGTTGTGGTTCATGCACATGGACTGGTGACATGAGCACGCATCCGACCCCCGAAGACATTTCCATGCAGGACGACGACGGCCATGACCTGGCCATCCGCGTTCGCGGGCTGGTCAACCGCTTCGGCAGCCAGACCGTGCATGAAGACCTGGACCTGGACGTGCGCCGTGGCGAGATCCTGGGCGTGGTGGGTGGCTCGGGCACCGGCAAGTCGGTGCTGATGCGCTCGATCCTGGGCCTGCGCACACCCGACGCCGGCCAGATCGAGGTGCTGGGCCGCGATGCGCGTGCCGACGACGCCGAGAGCCGCCTGCACATCGAACGCAATACCGGCGTGCTGTTCCAGGACGGCGCCCTGTTCTCTTCACTGACCGTGGGCGAGAACGTGCAGGTGCCCTTGAAGGAACACCACCGCGAATTGCCCGAGCGCTGGCACTACGAGCTGGCGCTGCTGAAGGTGAAGCTGGCCGGCCTTCCCGCCGATGCGATCAACAAACTGCCCTCGCAGCTGTCCGGCGGCATGCGCAAGCGTGCCGGCCTGGCCCGCGCGCTGGCGCTGGACCCGCCGCTGCTGTTCCTGGACGAACCGACCGCTGGCCTCGACCCGATCGGCGCGGCCGCGTTCGACCGCCTGATCAAGACCCTGCAGGAAGCGCTGGGCCTGACCGTGTTCCTGATCACCCACGACCTGGACACGCTGTACGCCATCTGCGACCGGGTCGCGGTGATCGCCGACCGCAAAGTGGTGGCCAACGCGCCGCTGCCGGACATCGAGAAACTGGATCATCCGTGGATCCAGGAATACTTCCACGGACCGCGTGCGCGTGCCGCGCGCGGCGAACAGATCGAGAGTGCCTGAGCCATGGAAACCAAAGCCAACTACGTGCTGATCGGCGCGTTCACCCTGATCACCGGCCTGGCCCTGCTGGCCTTCGGCCTGTGGGCGGCCAAGTACTCCTCCGACCGCACCTGGCAGGAATACCGCGTGGTGTTCCGCGAGGCGGTGACCGGCCTGTCGGTGGGCAGCCCGGTGCAGTACAACGGCATCGCGGTCGGTTCGATCATCGAACTGAACCTGGTGCCGGACGACCCGCGCCAGGTGGTCGCACGCATCCGCCTGAACTCGACCACCCCGGTCAAGACCGATACCCGCGCCAAACTGGCGATCACCAGCCTGACCGGCCCATCGATCATCCAGCTCAGCGGCGGCACGCCGCAGTCGCCGGCGCTGACCACGGTCAACAAGGACCCGGCGCCGATCATCCCGACCACGCCGTCGGCGCTGCAGAACATCACCGACGTCGCCAACCGCATCGTCGAGCGCATGGACCAGATCCTCAGCGACCGCAACGTGGCCTCGATCAACGCGACGCTGGCCAACCTGGAGACGATCAGCGGCGGCCTGGCCGACCGTGACCAGGGCACGCAGGCGCTGCTGCTCAGCGCGCGCGACGCCGCCCGCAGCCTGGACACCACGTTGAAGACCACCAACGGCACCATCGAGCGTCTGGATAAAAATCTGGTGCAGCAGCTTCCGGGCATCATCGACAAGCTGGACGGCACGCTGGCCAAGCTCGACTCGGCCGCCGGCAACGCCGATTCGATCCTTGGCGAGAACCGCGCCGCGATCAACAGCTTCGCCAATGATGGCCTCGGCCAGCTGGGCCCGACGCTGACCGAACTGCGCGGCCTGATCCGCGACCTGCGCCGGGTCAGCGACCGCCTCGAGAACAATCCCGCGCGCTACCTGCTGGGCCGCGACGCACCGAAGGAGTTCGAACCCAAATGAGCCCGACCACCCTTCCGCGCCTGCTGCTGGCCGCTTCGATGGTTGCCGTGCTGGGCGGCTGCTCCATCCTTGGCAGCAGCGAGAAAACCGCAGTGACGCTGTACTCGCCCGCCGTCCAGGTGAAGGCCGATCCGGCGTGGCCGCAGGCCAGCTGGCAGCTGGTACTGGCCAAGCCGAGCGCCGCACGCATGGTCGACAGCCCGCGCATCAACGTGCGGCCGACGCCGTCGCAGCTGGAGATCTACAAGGGCGCCAGCTGGGCACAGCCGGCCACCGACATGATCGAGGACACCCTGCTGCGTGGCTTCGAGGACTCCGGCCGCATCCGCGGCGTGGCCCGCAGCACCGCCGGCATCCGCGCCGACTACAAGCTGTCCACCGACGTACGCCGCTTCGAATCGGACTACCAGGGCCAGGCCACGCCGACGGTGGTGATCGAGGTCAACGCCAAGCTGATCCACGTCGCCGACCAGCGCGTGGTGGCCGACCGCACCTTCCGCCAGGCACAGCCGGTCGGCAGCACCGATGTGCCGGCCGTGACCGCCGCGTTCGAGCGCGGCCTGCAGCAGCTGGCGCAGGACATGGTGGGGTGGACGCTGGTCAGCGGGCAGAACGACACCGTGGCGGCCAAGCGCTGATGCATCCCAGCTTTGCTCGCCGGGCATGGCCCGGCGCTACCGCCGCGCGAAACGGGTAGCGCCGGGCCATGCCCGGCGGCGCCGTATCAACGTGGCGCGATCCAGCGGAACGTCAGGTTGATCCGCTCGCCCTGCAGCCGCGCCATCTTCGGCAACGCGTGCTGGTAATGACGCTGGGTCTGCCCCGCCATCACCAGAAGGTCTCCATGGCCGAGCAGGTATTCCGCCTTGCGCGCTGGATCATCACGCCGGCGCAGCAGGAAACGCCGTGCCGCGCCCAGGCTCAGCGAGGCGATCACCGGCGCCGGGCCCAGTTCGGGTTCGTCGTCGCTGTGCCAGCCCATGTAATCGCCGCCGCTGCGATAGCGGTTCAGCAGTACGCTGTTGAAGCGGCCGAGGCCATCGTCCTGCAGGCGCTCGCGCATGCCCTGCAGAGACGGCGGCCACGGGTGCGGCACGAATTCCGCCCCCGAGTAGCGATAACGCGCCTGCGGATCACCTATCCAGCAGCTCAACCGCGGCGAATCCACCCAGTGGCCGAACATGCGGATGCGATGGACCTCCCACGGCACGCCGGCCTGCAGATCACGCTGCAAGGCATCGGCTTCGGCAGGAGACAGCCAGGCCTGGCGGTGCTGGACGTCGGCATCGGGGAGGTCGTGGGGAAACAGCATGGCGGCACAGTAGCACCTGGTGGATTTGCCGTTGCAGCGGCGATTGCCGGAAAATGAGGGCAGTCCCGTTGCTGGCCCCGAACAATGCGCACTCTTTTCCTTGCCGGGCTTCATCGATGAGCGGTGCAGCGTCCGGAGTCCGGCAGCTCACCTTCTCGGTCCTGCGCGCACTGTTCCGTGCCCTGCCGATGCCGGCGTCGTTGCGTGATCGGCTGCGCAACCGGGGCCTGGACCGCATTGGCAGCTGGAGTCCGCCTCCGCCACGTGGTCGCATCGGCGCCGCTGCCGACGGCATCCGTCCACTGCAGCGCGCCGATGAACGTGCGATCGGCTACGCCGCCGCGGAAGAGGCGTCCCTGCCGGCAGCTCTGCCGGCCACATTGGTGGCCTTCTACCTGCCGCAGTTCCATCCGTTCGAAGAGAACGATGCCTGGTGGGGCAAGGGCTTCACCGAATGGCGCAACGTCAGCCGTGCCCTGCCGCAGTTCGAGGGGCATGTGCAGCCGCGCCTGCCCGGTGATCTGGGCTTCTACGACCTTCGTGTTGGCGAGACGCTGCGCGCGCAGGCACGGTTGGCAACCGATCATGGCATCGGCGCGTTCTGCTTCTATTTCTACTGGTTCAGTGGCCACACGCTGATGGAGCAGCCCCTGCGCCAATGGCTGGCCGACAGCACGATTGAACTGCCGTTCTGCCTGTGCTGGGCCAACGAGAACTGGACCCGGCGCTGGGATGGGCGCAACCAGGACGTACTGATCGGCCAACAGCACAGTGCCGAGGATGACCTGGCGTTCATCGCCCACGTTGCCGATTACCTGCGCGACCGGCGTGCGTTGAAGGTCGAGGGACGACCGGTGCTTTTGCTGTACCGGCCGCAGTTGCTGCCCGATCCCAAGGCTACGGCGGCGCGCTGGCGTGGCTGGTGCCGTGACAACGGCATCGGCGAGATCCATCTGGCCTACGTGCAGAGTTTCGAACGCCCGGATCCCCGCGATATCGGCTTCGATGCCGCAGTGGAATTCCCACCGAACATTGCCGCTCCGCGCCAGCTGAACACCACGCAGTTCCTGCTCAATCCAGATTACGAAGGCGACGTGCGCGACTGGCGTGAGCTGGCGGCGCAGATGCGCCGTGCACCGCTGGCGGACTATCCGTTGTATCCAGGCGTCAACCCGGGCTGGGACAACGAGGCGCGGCGGCCAGGGCGCGGACGCGTGCTGCTGCATGCTTCGCCGCGTGGCTACAGCGACTGGTTGCACGACACGGTGCACGAGCGGCTGCGCGATGTACCGCAGGCCCAGCGCTTGGTGTTCATCAACGCCTGGAACGAATGGGCGGAAAGCGCTGTTCTTGAACCGGATGCCCGTCTCGGCCATGCCTGGCTGCAGGCCACCCGGCGCGCGCTGGTCCCCGCGCAGGCCGCTCCGTCGCGTCCCTGCATCGTCATCCACGCGTGGTTCCTGGATGCGCTGCCGGAGCTGTTGCAGGCGGTGAAGGACAGCGGGCTACAGGCACGCCTGGTCATCACCACCACAGGGGAGCGTCAGGCACAGGTGCAGTCGATCGTCGATGCGCAGGGCCTGACCGCTGAAATCTGGGTCTACGACAACCACGGCCGTGACGTCCTGCCGTTCCTGCACGCAGCCGACCGGTTGCTGCAGCAGAATGAATCACTGGTGCTGAAGCTGCATACCAAACGCTCCAGCCATCGCGACAACGGCGACCAGTGGCGGCGCGAGATGGTCGACGCGCTGCTGGGCACTGCCCGGGCTGCCGCGAACCTCGCCCATCTGCAGGCCGATCCCCGCATCGGCCTGATGGCTCCGGCAGGCCACCTGCTGAAGGTGGCAGACTACATCGGCGGCAATGCACTGCGCATGGAGCGGCTCTGGGCATTGCTGGGCCTGGACAGCGCGCCTGGTGACGGGCAGTTCGCGTCCGGCAGCATGTTCTGGGTGCGCCTGCCGGCGCTGCGCCCGTTGCTCGATGCCCATCTGCTTCCGAGCATGTTCGACACCGAAGCCGGGCAGATCGATGGCACGCTTGCGCATGCCATCGAACGTGCGACCGGAGCCGTGGTGTCCGCTGCCGGGTTCACTGTGGCCGACACCTCCGAGGTGGAAGGCGCTCCCCCGCGTGCTTCCTCCTCGGAATATGCCTACGCCCGAGGACGCTGAGGCTGCGGCCTCAGCTGCGCGCAAACGCCACGCCGGTCTTCTCCTTCAGCTCCTCGTCGCCGACACCCGGCGCCGCTTCCACCAGCACCAGACCAGCATCGGTGACGTCGAACACCGCCAAGTCGGTGATGATGCGGTCGACCACGCCGACGCCGGTCAGCGGCAGCGTGCATTCGGCCAGGATCTTGTGCTCGCCGTTCTTGGCGGTGTGCTCCATCAGCACCACCACGCGCTGCACGCCCGCCACCAGGTCCATCGCACCGCCCATGCCCTTGACCATCTTGCCGGGCACCATCCAGTTGGCCAGGTCGCCCTTGTCGGTGACCTGCATGGCGCCGAGGATGGCCAGGTTGACGTGGCCACCGCGGATCATCGCGAAGCTGTCGTGGCTGCCGAAATAGCTGGCACCGGCGCGTGCGGTCACGGTCTGCTTGCCGGCATTGATCAGGTCGGCGTCCACTTCGGCGTCGGTCGGGAACGGGCCGATGCCGAGCAGGCCGTTCTCCGACTGCAGCCACACGTCCACGCCTTCAGGGATGTGGTTGGCGACCAGGGTCGGCAAGCCGATGCCCAGGTTTACATAGGCTCCGTCGGTCAGTTCGCGGGCGGCGCGTGCCGCCATCTCGTCACGGGTCCACGCCATGTCAGTTGCCCTCCGCGCGGATGGTGCGCTGTTCGATGCGTTTTTCAGGATGTGCGTTGTGCACGATGCGGTGCACGTAGATGCCCGGCAGGTGCACCTGGTCCGGATCGATGGCGCCAACCGGCACGATCTCCTCGACCTCGGCGATGCAGACCTTGCCGGCCATCGCACAGGCCGGGTTGAAATTCCGAGCGGTCTTGCGGAACACCAGGTTGCCGGCCTCGTCGGCCTTCCACGCCTTGACCAGCGCCACGTCGGCGCGCAGCGCGGTTTCCATCACGTAGTGCTTGCCGTCGAACTCGCGGGTTTCCTTGCCCTCGGCCACCACGGTGCCGTAGCCGGTGGCAGTGAAGAACGCCGGGATGCCTGCACCGCCGGCACGCAGGCGTTCGGCCAGGGTGCCCTGCGGGTTGAATTCCAGCTCGAGCTCGCCGGCCAGGAACTGGCGCTCGAACTCCTTGTTCTCGCCCACGTAGGACGAAATCATCTTCCTGATCTGCCGCGTTTCCAGCAGCTGGCCGAGGCCGAAGCCATCGACTCCCGCATTGTTGGAGATCACGGTCAGGCCCTTGGCCCCGCTGTCACGCAGCGCGGCGATCAGCGCCTCGGGAATGCCGCACAGGCCGAAGCCTCCGACAGCCAGGGTCTGGCCATCGGCGACCACGCCCTCCAGCGCCTGCGCCGCCGTGGCAAAGCGCTTGCCGCGCTTGTCGGTGGAAGTCACGTGTTCCATTTCTACAGCCCCACACGGGAAGAATGAGCGCATTCTAGCGCTACGACCGCATACGGCTGGGATGCGCCGCAGCATGACGCCACGGCGCGTTGCGCCTCAGCGCGTGCCCGGGATCTTCGCGGTGGCGCGATGTTCCAGCGCCAGCAACACCGCAAACCCCAGCAGCAGTGTCACCGGCATGCGGACACGGTCGACACTGGTGCGCAGGTGCCAGTCCAGGTCATGCGGCGTTCCCAGGTAGACCAGGAACAGCACCACTGCGTACGCCAGCGCCGCCAGCACGGCGGCCGATGCCGCCGGAACCCGCAGCACCGGACGCCAGAGCACCGCCAGCACCAGCAGCGGCACCAGCACCCACACATCCAGCAGCAGGCGCCCGACGATCGGCTTGGCACCGCCCTCGCTGCCAAGCCGCGCCAACAGCTGCGCCTTCATGTCGCTTCCCGCCAGGTCATTGGCAACCCCTGCCTGCCCGACGGCCAGCTTCCATGCCAGCAGTGGCAGCAGGGCCACAACCGCGGCCAAGAGGATGCGCCAGCCCAGGCGGCGCTCACGCAGCACGCCTTCGCCCAGTACCACGGCCGTCAACAGAGCCGCAAGCACCGCACCCTCATTCTTCAACATCGACAGCACGGCCACCAGCAGGGTGAATGCGACCAGCTCTCGACCACCACCATGCTTCCCGGACATGCGGTGACGCACCGCTGTCGCCACGGCAGCGACGGCATAGACCGCCACCAGCGGATCCATGTAGCCGTTGATCAGCATGTCACGCCCCAGGCGCAGCAGCAGCAATGCGAACAGCATCCCGCACCAGCGCCATCTGAAACTCGGGGCAATCAGCAGCAGTGCCGGCAGCAGCAGCAGCGGTGCCACCGCCTTGGGCAGCAGTTCGTTCCAGTGCCCGGCCAAACCTGCTGCACTGGCCATCAACAACGGAACCAGTGCGGGATAGTCGTTGTGGCTCCACGGCGCGTAATCATCCAGCTGGGCGTACAACGGGCCCTCCAGGTAGATCCGCTTGGCATGGAAGAGCCAGATCGAACGCGGGTCCCAGCCATCGGTGGGGCTTCCCAGCGCGATCAACACCAGCACCAGAACGGCCAGGACCAGAGGCGCGGTACGCAGGTCACGCACGGCTGGCAGGGCGAGCAGCGCGCTGAGCACGACCGTGCCGAATGCCACCTGCACCGGCCAGCCCGCCAGGCCTACGGCGGCCAGGCCATAGCAGAGAAGAATGGAGACCAGCATGGCCAGCGCCGCACGGCGCCCTGATTCAGCGGCAGTCGGCAAGAACGACATCTCCTTTCCTCCCCTGGACATGGCACTGGTCAACGAGCGGATCACCGGCCCTAAGCAGGCGCTGCGGGGTATCGGTATTGTTGAACCGGACCGGATACAGCGCCTCCCACATGCGTTGCTGGATCAAGGGGTCGTCCTTCAGCCCCTGCCCGAGCGAAAGCAGCGAAGGCGCGATCGGCTGCGCGCGCACCAGATCACGTGCGTCCACCACCTCACGTGGTACGGATGCGTCGAATCCCGCGTCCTCAGCGAAGGCCTGGCGCAGAAGCGACGTCTGATAGTCCGATCGCTTGGCGACCGATACGAGTGAAGCGCCCAACAGCAGCACCAGGATCCCGGCAATCGCCAGGTCCCGGCGCGTAGCGCGCAAGGGAGGAGAGGTGGAGGTCATGTCATCCATGAAACGTTTCAAGGAACCAACGGAAAAACCAATGCGCCATCAGCACCGGGCTATCGGCAACGGTAGTCGGACGGCATCCGGCTGTCGCGGAAAGGATCAGTGAGTGCATCGGTGTACTGCCCCATCAGCAGGCGGTGGGTCGGCAGCAGGTTCTGCCGGTAGAAGCGGCCGAACGATGCGAGGCGCTCGCCGCGCGCGGTCAACCGCACACAACCATCATGGATCTGCAAGGTTCCGGACTGCAGCTGCTCGGTCAGGCGCACTTCCACCAGGTGATGCTCGCGGACGTACTCTTCAGTGAACACCTGGCGGAACGCGTCTTCGCGTATCCCACCACCACGCTGTTGCAGTTTCTCCAGGATGTAGAAGGACAGCGAGCGGTCGATGACGGTCGGGACCGAGATCGCGAACACACAGCCTCCCAGCAACCAGATGGCGGCCAGCTGGATCAGCTCGAGGCGGCTGAAATCCCTGAACCACTTCAACGCATACAGGCCCGCAAACACCACAACCGCTGCGATCACCGCGTCGAGGATGCTGGCATACAGCACCACGTTCACGCGGAACTGGCGCATATGGACGTAGTAGACCAGCAGCAGGACGGCAATGAATGCAAGGGTTGCCAGCGCGGCACGCAGATACTTGTTCATTTGAACACCAGGAACTTGTTGGCGACGAAGCTGACGGCCATCTGCATTCCGGTCGCCAGCACGAACCCTGCGCGGTAGTCCAGGCCCCATCGATCGGCCCAGACGTACATCACCAGCGCATGCAGCACAGCGATCGCGGCGTAGATCAGCAGGAACAGCGAACCCTGCCGTGCCAGGCTCCCCTGCCTGCCATGGAAAACGAAGTAGCGGCTGCCGAGGAACGACACGGTGATGCCGAAGACCGCTGCAATCGCATTGGCCACCGCGGCCAGCGGGATGTGCAGCACCTCGATGTTGAAGTGCAGCACTCCATAGTGCACTGCGGTGGCGACCAGGCCATTGATCACGTAGCGGACGGCCTGTCCGCCCAGCGCATCCTTAGCCACTGCGGCGGCCAGCATGCAGGACCTCGTCGACGAACTCGCGATAGCTGCCCACGCTCATGACGCCACCGCCGCGCATCATCCCCGACAACATCAGGATGATCAGCGTCAGTGCCGCGGTCTGCAGGAACACCAGCACCAGGATGCCGAATGCCAGCGAGAACCAGCCCTGCGATGCAAAGCCCAGCATCTTCAGCCCGGTGGCAACGATCCCGCCGATGATCGACAGTGCCGCCACCATGGTGCAGGCGATGCCCACGCGTACCAGCACATCCTCGGCAAACACCATCAGTGCACGGAATCCGTGCAGGGCCAGGCCGACGAAGTTCATCTTGCTGCGACCGGCATAGCGCGGACCACGATCCAGCGCACAGGTCTGCACGCGCAGCTTCGAGCCCAGTACGCAGGCTGCAACGTGGATCCACAGCTCCTGCATCGATGCCAACCGGCGCACCGCCGGCATCTTCGCCGCCATGAAGTTGCCGAAGCTGATCTGGCGCCCGCTGAGCAGCGAGAACAGCAGCTTGTAGACGATGTAGAACGACTTGAACTTCAGCGATTCGACCCGGCTGCGACGGCTGGCCACCACCACGTCGACATCGGCCGAATCCAGGCCCGCCACCAGCTCGGTGATGCTCTCCGGCGTATCCTCGCCATCGGAATCCATCACCACGACAATGGCATTGCCATCGAAGTGCTCGGCCACATAGCCCAGGCCGATGGCGATCGCACGCTGATGCCCGACATTGCGACGCAGGCGGATCACCACGCCCTCCAGCCCCGAAGCCTCAATGGCGCTGATCGGCAATGGCTGCCGCACCGAGCCGTCGTCCACGGCCACCACATAGGTGTCCGGACCCTGGGTGCGGGCGAGCTCGACGAACAGCTTCGAGGAGGCTTCCAGGTCCTCGTAGACCGGCATCACCACGATCTTGCGCATCGTCGCCACCTCAGGCCTGCAGGCGTTGGCGGAAATAGGCGATGGTCTCCTTCAGGCCGTCGTCCAGGCCGACCTTGGGCTCCCAGCCCAGATCCGCTTTGGCCAGGCTGATATCCGGCTGGCGTTGGCGTGGATCATCCGAGGGGAGCGGACGGTACTCGATCTTCGACGCGCCGCCGACCAGGCGAAGCACGGTCTCGGCCAGTTCCAGCATCGTGTACTCGGACGGATTGCCGATATTGATCGGACCGGTGAGATCAGCCGGCGAGTCCATCAGCCGCAACATGCCCTCGATCAGGTCATCGACATAGCAGAAGCTGCGCGTCTGGCTGCCATCGCCATAGATGGTGATCGGCTCGCCCTTCAGCGCCTGCACGATGAAGTTGCTGACCACCCGGCCGTCATTGGGATGCATGCGCGGACCATACGTGTTGAAGATGCGCATGACCTTGATCTCCAACTGGTGCTGGCGCCAGTAGTCGAAGAACAGCGTTTCGGCGCAACGCTTGCCCTCGTCATAGCAGCTGCGGATGCCGATCGGGTTGACCCGGCCCCAGTAGCCTTCCACCTGCGGGTGGATTTCCGGATCGCCGTACACCTCGCTGGTGCTGGCCTGCAGGATGCGCGCGCGCAGGCGCTTGGCCAGGCCGAGCATGTTGATCGCCCCATGCACGCTGGTCTTGGTGGTCTGCACCGGGTCCTGCTGGTAGTGGATCGGTGACGCCGGGCAGGCCAGGTTGAAGATCCGGTCCACTTCCACATAGAGCGGGAACGTCACGTCATGGCGCATGAGCTCGAACCGCGGGTGGCCCAGCAGCCCATCCACGTTCGCCTTGCTGCCGGTGTAGAAGTTGTCCACGCAGAGGACGTCATGGCCGCCCGCGATGAGCCGATCGCACAGATGCGACCCAAGGAAGCCCGCGCCACCGGTCACCAGCACGCGTTTCTGATCGTGAGTGAATTTCAAAGCAAACCTCGATCCTTCTGGAACAGCAGGCCAATCGGCGATGGCCACGCGGGCCATGTCCTCGGTCGTCAGCGCGCAACTGCCTGCTGGCCATGGCCCATCGACGGGGAATCGGCCTGCCCCTCCCAAGTCAACGCTACTGGCCGGGCGCCCCTGGCTCACCGGCCGTTTGCAGACCCTCCCGCTATAATCAGGTTTCTCTATCCGGATGGACTGCTTCGATGCCCCTGCCCGCTTTCAAGGCCTACGATATCCGCGGCCGTGTGCCGGAAGAACTGAACGAGGACCTGGCCCGTCGCATCGGCGTCGCCCTGGCCGCGCAGCTCGCGCCGGGCCCGGTGGTCCTCGGCCACGACGTGCGACTGACCAGCCCGGCGCTGCAGGACGCGCTGGCGGCTGGCCTGCGCGGCACCGGCCGCGAGGTGATCGACATCGGCCTGTGCGGCACCGAGGAAGTCTATTTCCAGACCGACCACCTGGGCGCAGCCGGCGGCGTGATGGTCACCGCCAGCCACAACCCGATGGATTACAACGGCATGAAGCTGGTCAAGGAAAACGCACGGCCGATCAGCTCCGATACCGGCCTGTTCGCGATTTCCGACGCGGTCGCCGCCGATACCTCCGAGGCCCAGCCGCCGCGTGCCGGCCAGGTCGCCCAGCATGACAAGAGCGCCTACATCCAACACCTGCTGAGCTATGTCGATGCCGGCAAGCTGAAGCCGCTGAAGCTGGTGGTCAATGCCGGCAACGGCGGCGCAGGCGCCATCGTCGACCTGCTGGCACCGCACCTGCCGTTCGAGTTCATCCGCATCTGCCACGAGCCGGACGGCAGCTTCCCCAACGGCATCCCCAACCCGCTGCTGCCGGAAAACCGCGCCGCCACCGCCAATGCGGTGCGCGAACACGGTGCCGACTTCGGCATCGCCTGGGACGGTGACTTCGACCGTTGCTTCTTCTTCGACCACAGCGGCCGCTTCATCGAGGGCTATTACCTGGTTGGCCTGCTGGCCAAGGCAATCCTGGCGCGCCATCCCGGCGGCAAGATCGTGCATGACCCGCGCCTGGTCTGGAACACGGTGGACATGGTCGAGCAGGCCGGCGGTGTCGCGGTGCAGTGCAAGAGCGGCCATGCCTTCATCAAGGAAAAGATGCGTGCCGAAGACGCGGTGTACGGCGGCGAGATGAGCGCGCACCACTATTTCCGCGAGTTCGCCTACGCCGACTCCGGCATGATTCCGTGGCTGCTGATCGCCCAGCTGGTTTCCGAGAGCGGCCGTTCGCTGGCCGACTGGGTTGAAGATCGCATGGCCGCCTACCCGTGCAGTGGCGAGATCAACTTCAAGGTCGCCGATGCCAAGGCCGCCGTTGCGCGGGTGATGGAGCACTTCGCCGCGCAATCGCCCACACTGGACCACACCGACGGCATCAGTGCCGACTTCGGCAACTGGCGCTTCAACCTGCGCAGCTCCAACACCGAACCGCTGCTGCGCCTGAACGTCGAAGCACGCGGTGACGCTGCGTTGATGCAGGCGCGCACCGACGAAGTTTCCCGTCTGATCCAGCAGTAACCGAGGCCCGCATGAGCAGCATCCAGCCCGTCATCCTGTCCGGTGGATCCGGTACCCGCCTGTGGCCGCTTTCGCGCGAGGCGTACCCGAAGCAGTTCCTGCCCTTGGCGGGTGAACTGACGATGCTGCAGGCCACCTGGAAGCGTGTCGCGCCGATCGCCGCGCGTGGCCCGCTGGTGATCGCCAACGAAGAGCACCGTTTCGTCGCTGCCGAGCAGCTGCAGCAGGTCGGGGCCGAGCCTGCCGCGATCATCCTGGAACCAGTGGGCCGCAACACTGCACCGGCGATTGCCGTGGCCGCGCTGGAGGCCACCCGTGACGGTGCCGACGCGCTGCTGCTGGTGCTGCCCTCCGACCATGTGATCACCGACGAAGCGGCCTTCCGCAGTGCAGTGCAGGCCGCAGCCAGCGCCGCCGACGCCGGCAAGCTGGTGACCTTCGGCATCGTACCAACCGGCCCGGAAACCGGTTATGGCTATATCAAAGCCGCTGATGGACAGGGCGTGCGCGCAGTCGAGCGTTTCGTCGAGAAGCCCGACCTGGAGACCGCCACCGGCTACGTCAGCAGTGGCCAGTACTACTGGAACAGCGGCATGTTCCTGTTCAAGGCCTCGCGCTACCTGCAGGAACTGGAACGCTTCCAGCCGACGATGCTGGCCGGCAGCCGCGGGGCCTGGCAGCAGGCTCGCCGCGATGCGGACTTCACCCGCCTGGACAAGGACGCCTTCACCGCCGTGCCCTCGGACTCGATCGACTACGCGGTGATGGAAAAGACCGCCGACGCGGTGGTGATCCCGCTGGATGCTGGCTGGAACGATGTCGGCTCGTGGACCGCACTGCGCGATGTCTCGCAGCAGGACGGCGACGGCAATGCCCACCAGGGTGATGTGATCGCCATCGATTGCCGCAACACCTACGCCTATGCGCAGCGCCTGGTCGCACTGGTCGGGCTGGATGATGTGATCGTGGTCGAGACCGACGATGCGGTGCTGGTCGGCAAGGCCGACCGCATGCAGGAGGTCAAGACCGTGGTGGCGAAGCTGAAGGCTCAAGGCCGCAGCGAGGCGACGTGGCACCGCAAGGTGTACCGCCCCTGGGGTGCCTACGACTCGATCGACAACGGCGAGCGTTTCCAGGTCAAGCGGATCACGGTCAAGCCCGGCGGCACGCTCAGCCTGCAGATGCATCACCACCGCGCCGAGCACTGGATCGTGGTCAGCGGCACCGCGGAAGTAACCCGCGGCAACGAGGTGATCCTGCTCAGCGAGAACCAGAGCACCTACATCCCGCTGGGCGTGACCCATCGCCTGCGCAATCCGGGCAAGCTGCCGCTGGAACTGATCGAAGTGCAGTCGGGCAGCTACCTGGGCGAGGATGACATCGTGCGGTTCGAGGATACGTACGGGCGCAACTGACGCAGCGGCCGCTGGTGGGTGCCGACCGTTGGTCGGCACGTCGCCTACCGGGTCAGGCGATCTCCGTCATCACCCGCTTCAGGCCGTCCTGCCAGGTCGGCAGCACGATGCCGAAATCCTGCTGCAGCTTGCGGTTGTCCAGCACCGACCAGGCTGGGCGCTTGGCCGGGGTCGGATACTCGGAACTGGGAATCGCCTCGACGGTCGGCACCTTGGCGAGCACGCCAGTGGCCAACGCTTCGGCGAAGATCGCCTCGGCGAACCCATGCCAGCTGGTCTGGCCATTGGCGGTAAGGTGCCAGGTACCAGACAGCTGATCCGAATGCTGCAGCGCCTGCACGGTAACATCGGCGATCAGCGCGGCCGGGGTCGGCGTGCCGATCTGGTCGGCCACCACCCGCAACGCATCACGCTCGGCACCCACGCGCAGCATGGTGCGCAGGAAATTCGCGCCGTGCGAGGCATAGACCCAGGCCGTGCGGAAGATCAGGTGGCGACCACCGGCCGCACGTACGGCATCCTCACCATCTCGCTTGCTGGTGCCATATACACCCAGCGGCGCAGTCGGCTCATCTTCGCGGTACGGCGCGGCACCCTGGCCATCGAACACATAGTCGGTGGAGTAATGCACGAACGGCACGCCATGCGCCGCACACCATCGTGCGATCACCCCCGGAGCCTGCGCATTGGCCGCAAAGGCCGCATCGACCTCCTGTTCGGCACGGTCGACCGCAGTGTAGGCCGCGGCGTTGACCACGATCGAAGGCTGCAGACGATTCAGCAGGGTCGGCAGGCTGTCAGGCTGGCCGAAATCGGCGGTTTCGCAGGCGCTGCCATCCGGCAAAGTGCCGCTGCGCGTGGTCGCAACCACCTTGCCCAGCGGCGCCAGCACGCGCAGCAGCTCCTGGCCGACCTGGCCGTTGCCACCGAACACCAGCACGGTCATGGCACGTAGACCGGCAGGCGGTCTTCGGCGATGTCCTTCAGGAACGGCGCGTTCTCATCCTTGGCCGACAGCGTCGGCGCACTGATCGGCCAGTCCACGGCGATATCGGCATCGTTCCAGCGCACGCCGGCGTCGAAGTCCTTCAGGTAGACCTCGGTACACAGGTAGCTGAACACCGCCCGCTCGGACAGCACCGCAAAGCCGTGCGCGAAGCCTTCCGGAATCCAGAACTGCTTCTTGTTCTCCGCGCTCAGCACCACTGCTTCCCACTGGCCGAAGGTCGGCGAGCCACGACGGATATCCACGGCCACGTCGTAGACCTCGCCTTCCAGCACGCTGACCAGCTTGCCCTGCGGGCGCGGCCACTGGTAATGCAGGCCACGCAGTACGCCCTGCGCGGACGTGGACACGTTGCTCTGCACGAAACGGTCCGGCAGGCCCAGCGCGGCGAAGCGTTCGGCGTTCCAGGTTTCGAAGAAGTAACCACGGGCGTCGCCGAACACGGCCGGTTCGATCACCACGCAGCCCGGCAACTTGGTTTCAATCACTTTCACGGAACGACTCCACGCAGGGCGAGTTTGTGCAGGTATTGGCCATAGCCATTCTTGATCAGCGGGGCGGCCAGCGCCTCCAGCTGCTCAGCATTGATCCAACCGTTGCCGAAGGCGATTTCCTCCGGGCAGGACACCTGCAGGCCCTGCCGGGTCTGGATGGTCTCGATGAAATTGGACGCTTCCAGCAATGACTGATGCGTACCCGTATCCAGCCAGGCGTAGCCACGGCCCAGCGGCTCCAGATGCAGGGTGTTCTCGGCCAGGTACCGACGGTTCAGATCGGTTATCTCCAGCTCACCACGCGGCGAGGGCTTCAGCTCGGCAGCATGCGCGCTGGCGTCACCGTCATAGAAGTACAGGCCGGTCACCGCATAGTTCGAACGCGGGATCTCCGGCTTCTCCACCAGGTCGACTACCTTGCCACTCTTGTCGAACTCGGCCACGCCATAGCGCTCCGGGTCGTTCACCCAGTATCCGAACACGGTGGCGCCCTCCTTGCGTTCATCGGCCCGCTTGAGCACTTCGCGAAGGCCATGACCGTGGAAGATGTTGTCGCCCAGCACCAGGCAGCTCGGCTTGCCGGCGACGAAGTCCTTGCCGATCAGATACGCCTGGGCCAGCCCATCGGGGCTGGGCTGCACGGCGTACTGGATGTCCATGCCCCACTGCGAACCGTCTCCCAGCAGCTGCTGGAACAGAGCCTGTTCATGTGGAGTGTTGATGATCAGCACTTCACGGATCCCCGCCAGCATCAGCACGCTGAGCGGGTAGTAGATCATCGGCTTGTCATACACCGGCAGCAGCTGCTTGCTGACGCCCTTGGTGATCGGATACAAGCGGGTGCCGGAACCACCGGCGAGGATGATGCCCTTGCGTTGGGTCATGTCGTGTCCCTTGTTCAGACTGTGGTGCCGATGCGCTGCAGACGGTAGCTGCCATCCAGCACGCCGTTGACCCATGCCTGGTTGTCCAGGTACCAGTCGACGGTGAAGGTGATGCCCTGCTCGAAGGTATAGGCCGGTTCCCAACCCAGGTCGTTCTTCAGCTTGGAGGCGTCGATCGCGTAACGGCGGTCGTGGCCGGGGCGATCGGTCACATAGGTGATCTGGCTGCTGCGCGGCTGCCCATCCTCACGCGGGCGACGCTGGTCCAGCAGCGCGCAGATTGCCTGTACCACTTCGATGTTCTGCTTTTCCGAATTGCCACCCACGTTGTAGGTCTCGCCGACCTGGCCCTTGGCCAGCACGGTGCGGATCGCCTCGCAGTGGTCTGACACGAACAGCCAGTCACGCACCTGCTTGCCATCGCCGTACACCGGCAGCGGCTCGCCGGCCAGCGCCTTGGCGATCACCAGCGGAATGAGCTTCTCGGGGAAGTGGTACGGGCCGTAATTGTTCGAGCAGTTGGTGGTCAGCACCGGCAGCCCGTAGGTGTGATGGAACGCACGCACCAGGTGGTCCGAGGCCGCCTTGGACGCCGAGTACGGCGAATTGGGGGCATACGGGGTGGTTTCGCTGAACTTGCCGGTCTCACCCAGGGTGCCGTACACCTCGTCGGTGGACACGTGCAGGAAGCGGAACGCCGCGCCCTGCCCGGCCGGCAGCGCCTTCCAGTAGTCGCGCACGGCTTCCAGCAGGCCCAGGGTGCCCACCACGTTGGTCTGGATGAAGGCGCCAGGGCCGTCGATGGAACGGTCGACGTGGCTTTCAGCGGCGAAATTCAGCACCGCATCCGGTTGGTGCTCGGCCAG
Organism: Stenotrophomonas sp. I18B00994; assembly: GCF_014145825.1. Taxonomy (NCBI): domain Bacteria; kingdom Pseudomonadati; phylum Pseudomonadota; class Gammaproteobacteria; order Lysobacterales; family Lysobacteraceae; genus Stenotrophomonas; species Stenotrophomonas sp. I18B00994. The sequence goes on from NZ_JACIUW010000006.1 coordinate 148,636, forward strand.
CAGGCGGGATACCAGCGCGCTGTCACCGATGTCACCCTGCACAAACACGTGGTGCGGGTTGCCGTCCAGGCTGGACAGCGTCTTCAGGTTGCCGGCGTAGGTGAGCACATCGAGGTTGATGACCTTGATACCGCGGGCGACGGCCTCGAGAACGAAGTTACCGCCAATGAATCCGGCGCCGCCGGTGACAAGCCATGTGGGCACTACGTGATCTCCTGTTCAATGTTGACGTCCACAGGCACCCACGGTGCCCGATATAGCGGCACAGAATACATCGAGGGGACCTTCACGACTGCTTGCATGACGTGAACGTGTCAGCGGGACGCGCTATCACGGCTTTTCGTGCTGCATTGCAATACTTTCCATACGCATTCGCATGGTCCCCCCAAGCCAGCTAGAATCAGGGTCCCACCCCCGAACCGGTTGCTGTCGCAGGACCGGATGATCTCCAGCAAATGTGAGCCGGCCAGCGGCCGGCGCTACAAGGACCCCGTACCAGATGAAAATCCTCGTCGCGTACAAGCGCGTGGTGGACTACAACGTCCGCATTCAGGTCAAGCCGGACGGTTCCGGCGTGGTCACCGACGGCGTCAAGCTGTCGCCCAACCCCTTCGATGAAATCGCGCTGGAAGAAGCCCTGCGCCTGCGCGACAAGGGCATCGCCAGCGAAGTGGTGGTCGCCACCATCGCTCCGGCCGATGCCCAGGCGCACCTGCGCAACGGCCTGGCCATGGGCGCCAACCGCGCGGTCCATGTGGTCACCGACCAGGCCATCCAGCCACTCACCGCCGCACGCACCCTGCTCAAGCTGATCGAGAAAGAACAGCCGGACCTGGTGATCCTCGGCAAGCAGGCCATCGACGATGACGCCAACCAGACCGGCCAGATGCTGGCCACGCTCTGGGGCCGCCCGCAGGCGACCTTCGCCAGCAAGCTCGAGGTCGCCGACGGCAAGGCCACGGTGACCCGCGAGGTCGACGCCGGCCTGGAAACGCTGGAAGTGGACCTCCCGGCGGTGGTCACCACCGACCTGCGCCTGAACGAACCGCGCTTCATCAAGCTGCCGGACATCATGAAGGCCAAGGCCAAGCCGCTGGAGACCCTGCAGCTGGCCGATCTGGGCGTTGAAGCCGCCGACACCTTCAAGACCACCCAGTACGCCGCGCCGTCCAAGCGCAGCAAGGGTGTGATGGTCAAGGACGCGGCCGAACTGGTTGCCGCACTCAAGCAGAAGGGGCTGCTGTAATGAGCAAGATTCTCGTCATCGCCGAACACCACGACGGCAAGCTCAACGCCGCCACCGCCAAGACCGTCAGCGCCGCCGCTGCCATCAGCGGTGCCAGCATCGATGTGGTGGTGCTGGCCGCCGATCCGGCCGCCGTCGCCGCTGAAGCCGCGAAGATCGCCGGCGTTGCCAAGGTCCTGACCGTGGCCAACGCCGCCAACGCCCAGGCCATCGCCCAGGTACTGGCCCCGCAGATCGCGCAGCTGGCCAAGGGCTATACCCATGTGTTCGGCCCGTCGACCACCTTCGGCAAGGACCTGATACCGTGCGTGGCCGCCCTGCTCGGCGTCAACCAGGTCTCCGACCTGATGACCGTCGAAGGCAGCCACACCTTCAAGCGCCCGATCTACGCCGGCAACGCGATCATCACCGTGGAAGCCCCGGCCGACCAGATCGTGGTCGCCACCGTGCGTGCCGCGTCGTGGCCGGAAGCCGCCCAGGGCGGCAGTGCCGCCATTGAAGCGGCCAGCGTCGATGCTGCGCTGCCGACCCACACCCGCTTCATCGGCCTGGCCGCCGGTGCCAGCGACCGCCCGGACCTGCAGAGCGCCAAGCGCGTGGTCTCCGGTGGCCGTGGCGTCGGTTCGGAAGAAAACTTCAAGGTCATCTTCCAGCTGGCGGACAAGCTTGGTGCCGCCGTCGGTGCCTCGCGCGCCGCCGTCGATGCCGGCTATGTGCCCAGCGACCTGCAGGTCGGCCAGACCGGCAAGATCATTGCGCCGGAACTGTACGTGGCTGTCGGCATCAGCGGTGCCATCCAGCACCTGACCGGCATCAAGGATGCCGGCACGATCGTGGCGATCAACAAGGACGGCGATGCGCCGATCTTCGAGATTGCGGATATCGGCCTGGTGGGGGATCTGTTTGCGATCCTGCCGGAGCTGGAAAAGGCACTGTAGGCGAACCGCTTGGCCACTCGCTCCCAATCAGGGGCGAGTGGCCCATTCGACCTTCCACACCTGGGCGCCAAACGCACGTGCGGCTGCAAGGCCCACGTCAGAGTCCTCGAACACCACGCACTCGTCGGCGCTTACTCCGAGCAATTGCGCAGCGCGCTGGAAAGGCTCTGGATCCGGCTTCTGCTTCTCAACGTCAGCGCTGGTCACCACCACCGAGAACAGGTCGTCAAGACCCTTCGCCTGCAGCAGCGGACCGACTGAACCCGGCGATGCCGCGGTCACCAGTGCGATACTCACGCGCGGTCGTAGCAGCCGCAGCGTTTCGACCAGCGCTTCATTGACACGAACCTGCGACGCCATGCCTGCATACAGACGGCGTTTGCGTTCAGCCACGCGTTCATGCACGCAAGGATGTCCTGGAAGCACCGACTGCAGCATGAGCCGCCACGCCAGGCGACCCACGGTCCGCTCCAGTGTGGCGTGATCGTAGGGCAGCCCCTCTTCGTCGAGCGCGAGGCGGTAGGCCGCCAGATTGACGGCGTGCGTGTCGACCAAGGTCCCATCGAGATCGACGAGGACAGCCCTGATCATGACGGGCGCGCCGGATAGGCGATCTGGAACTCGCGCACCAACAGGCAAAGGCCCCCGAAGAAAGCGAGGCCGGCCTCACGGTTCGCGCGCAACTGATAAGGAATCAAGCGCAGATAGTTGACCAGCTCATGCAGGTATACCTGCTGCATTCCATCGGCTCCGAGGCGCTGGGTAAGCCCGTCCACCACATGGCGATAGACACTCTCGTACTGGAAAGAACGATGCAACCCAACTGTCAGCCTGTTGCCAACGAGGCTGGCGCGGGGTGCTTTGTGCAACGCCTCGTAGCCCAGATGCAGGGACTGCATCAGCTTGGCAAAGTCGATCAACGGAGACTGGAAGCCATTGACTGGATTGGGATCGATCAGGAACCAGCGCCCAGGCTCCAGTACGGTGCCCTCGAGCATGATGTTCTCGATAGTAAGGTCGCCATGAATGCTGGACTGCCGACGGTCCGTCAGTCGACCGATGAACGCTTCGGGGTCCTCCATCATTTCCAGCTGGGCCAGGTCGAAAGGCTCGCCGTTGAGCTCAATCCAGCCCATATCGAGTATGTCCTGGAACTCCGCGCGAATGGTGCGATAGTTCGCCACCACCTTGGTGGCAATGTAATCGGCCACTACCGCATCCGACGCAGGTTCGCAGGCGCTGATGGCATGGAAGCTGGACATCCGCTCGATGACGTCGTCCAGCAAGGCCATGGACATGTTGACCGGCTCGGAGTGAATACCCTCATACAGGTCGCGGCTTCCTCCTATGAACGCCATGTCATAGAAATAGTCTTCGCCATCGGCACGGGTTTCGATAATGTCCACCAGCGGAAGATCGCCGCGATAATTCTGCAACCATTCACGCTGGATGCGCAGCTTGGCTCCAAGCGCACCCGTCGCGAACTTGCGGACACGCAGCGTCCCGGCAACTTCCACCAGCGCAGTGACGGCACCAGATCCACCGTGGAAGATCCGGTGCACGAGAACGTCATCGATTCCGCGCTGCTCGAACTCGGAAAGCAAGCCGCCGCGTCCACGATAGTGCCTATCCAGAAACGCATTGTATTGGCCAAGCGAATTGAACGTCTGCGATCTCGACCTCAACTGACCTCCGCCGTAGGCCTCAAGCCTGCTGATCGCGCGCAGGCCACCACGCAGACCTGCCAACGCATTGAATCCCGACAGGTAGGCGTACACCAGGATGATCGGCACCGGCAGAATCAGGTAAGCCAGCAACCACGGGCTCTTCAACACAGCAAGGGATGCCGGCTGGCCTTGAGTGGTATCTCCGTAGACCGCAAGGAAGGTGGTGGCAACGTCTTGATCTGCACCCATGGAGAACAACGCCAGCGACGCAAGCGCCGCTCCCCACATCGCGACGGTCAACGCCCAGAAGCGCCCACGCGCAAGCAGTGACGGCTGCAGCAGCAACTGTGTCACCAGATAGCAGAAATGCAGGATCGCGCTCTTCAGGCTGTCGTTGAACAGCGACGCCAACATCAACAGGGCGCGACGTGATGCAGCGGAACACAACAGCAACACGAAAAACGCGCCCAGCGCGAACAATGTGACCAGCGAACCCAGCACCAGCTGCGGGGCAGCCGGCCAGCCGGGCAGCACCACGAGAAGCAGAACGAGTATGGCCAGATCGATCAGGCGCTCAACGAAGACTGTCGCCAGGACCGTGGAAAACCGCGTTCGCACGGTATAGGACAGCAGTCCAGTTCTGACAAGCTCGCCCAGCCGCAGGGGCAGCAATGCATTGATGAGGTAGCCAACGCTGAGTGCCGCGAGCGGGCGCGTATTGGACACTTCCACCCCGGACCGGGAAAGGATGACCCGCCAGCGAATGGTTCGGACAATATGCGAGAAAAGCAACAGCAACACAGCTGCGACAAAAAAGCCCGGTTTCATTCCAGCGGCCCTTCCAGCCGCTGCAGCTCTTCGCTCCGGAGAAGCGCCTCGCGATACTCTTCCGGCGTACCAAACGGAATATGAGAGTCCAGATCGAAGCCGCGCACTTCGCCTCCGGATGCCACGATGTCATTGTACAGACCGCTGACGAACAGCTCCGGATAGGGACAGGTGCGCTCATACGAGCGTGCCGCCGTTTCGATCAGGTGCATGCTGCGGAAACCATACAGGCCGGCGATGGCACGGTCACTGATTGCGACCTTCTCCGCAGTACGCTGCAGTCGCCCCTCCGCATCGTAAGCTGCGAAGGAGAAGTGCGGAGTTGTCGAACGAAAATGGGAAAGGAAGCCATCAGCCCCCCGCTCCAGCGCAGTGATCGCCTGCTTCAGGCGCGAGTAGGAGAACGCGTGGTCGCAGTCGTTGACCAGCACCGGCCCCTCACCCGCCAGGGCCCCGACCTTCAGCACAGTTTCCAAGGCCCCGGAGGTAACCTCAGGGATGGCCAGCACCTGTGCGTCAGGAAAGTATCTCTTGACCTGCGCGTCGATGCCGAAGCCATCGATATGCTCCTGCAGCACCACGAACACCAAACGCGCATGCGGAAGCTCGCGTAGCACGCTGCGGGTCGCCCAGTAGAAGAACGGCTTGCCGCCCAACTGGATCATTGGCTTGGGCAAGGGCTCACCCTGCTGGGCGAACCGTGAACCACGGCCGGCCATCGGCATGATCATGCACGCATCAGTCATTGGCCACCACCTTCCATGAGTAACGGGAGATCACCCGCTGCCGATGCTCGGCAGACGGGAAGGACGAGCGGGCAATCATCGCTCTCAATGCGATGCCCAGCGTCTGGAAAGATTGACGAACCAGTTTGACATTGGAGACCTGGTCGTCTTCGCGCCAAGAAATAGGCATGAACCTTATCCGATCCCCGCGAATGACCTGCGCGCAGAGCATCACGCAGTTGAATGTGAGGTTATCCGGGTAGCGCAAGACCTCATTGATCCGCAGGCGATTCACCCGATACATGTTGAGGCCGGCTCCCAGATCGTGGATACGTCGGCGCAGGCACAGGGAATAGATCGCGTTGAAGACGAAGTTGCCAAAAATCCGGAACCGTGAATAGCCCGGCGAATGCGACCCGGCCATGAAACGGCTTCCGAGGACCGCGTCAACGTCGAGTGCATCGGGGCGCTCAAGCACACTCCGGAAGTCTGCGATGGTGCCTTGATCGTCCCCATGCAATACGACCACCCAGTCGAAGCCGTGCTCAAGTGCATACTGGAAAGCAACCTTGTGCGAACCGCCAAGACCGTAGTTGGCATCGTTGGTCACCAGGGAAATATAGGCATCGCCGCGCTTGCGCGCATGCTCTGCGACAACGTGCCGTGTTGCGTCGGTACTGCCATTGTCAACGACGATCACCTGTGACACGCAAGAGCGCACCCAGCCATCTTCCAGCTGTGCCAGTACGCGTAGGACTTGCCGCTCGCAGTTGTAAGCCGGCACAAACACCAATGTCCTATTGCTCATCTGCCTTTTTCCCTGAGATCCAGCGGGTAACAAAAAAATTGCACGCCAACGAGAGAGGCGTCACCAGTATCTTGGCGGCAATTGCCGCCGTCGTTGACTGCAGCGTGTACGCGGAGGAGAGATGGAGTGCGATCGCCTCAATCGCCGCCGCCGACAGCAGAATATTCACCTCAGTGTAGAAGAAGTAACCCAGAATCGGCTTCACACCGCGGCGCGCTCCATCGAACAGCAGCACCCTCGACACCACGAACACCGCCATCGCCGCCGTCGTCGCGCTGACGAGATTGGCCAGCCCAGGCGGCAAGGCCAGTGCATGGACAAGTCCAAAGAACAGGCACATGTCCAAACACCAGCCGAAGCCGGAGAACAGCACAAAGCCGAGCGCGCGCCGGGCTTCCTGCCACGCCGGCCAAGGCAGTTTCATCAGTTGCTCTCCAGGGGCTTATCCACACCAAGCGGTTCAGGATCCTCCGGAATCGCGCTCAACGTCTCCGCAGGAATCGCCTGGACGTCCTTGGCTTCCAGTCCGGCCTCCTTCAACCACGCTCCGTCCGCGATCCAGCGACGCTTGCCGTTCTTGACATAGAACCATCCATCCTGACGGCTTCCGTCCAGCGGGGCCCGGCGCACGATCTGCCCATCGTAGAGATCAGCAGTGCGGGTGGCTCCACCGTTGGTCGCAATGGGTCCAGTGTCGGCGGTGATCGGGCTGGGATTCTCCGCAATGGTCGCCAGCTCGGCAGCACTGATCTGCACAACATCAGCCGTTGTCAGCCCCTGCGTTTCCAGCCACTTGCCATCCAGTATCCAACGCCGCTTGCCTTCGGACACATAGAACCATCCATCGTCCTTGCCGCCACTCTGCGCCGGACGGCGCACCACCTGGCCTTCGTAACGGATGGCCGCCGCCGAAGGAGGCCTGTCAAGATCATCCGACACAACCGCCGAAATCAACGGAAGGTCGGCATAGGCCCTGGTTTCCGTCGCCGCGCAGCGCGCAAGCAGCGCAGCAGTCAGTTCTTCCTTCGGCACTTCGGTTGAAAAGCCCTCAGGCGCAAATGGAATGAAGGCGCGGGGACCATCGCGCATCGCGGTTTCGCAGATGCTCTTGGTCCACGTTGGAACGGAGTGCCAATGCATGGATGGGCTGTTCAATTCGAACCGTCCGGCGGAGGTCGCCAGCAACGGAACTGCCAATGCAGCTGCGACCGCCTGCCCCCACCTGCTGCGACAGGCCGTCAGCACCAGGCTGGTGAAGAACAGCAGATTCAGTCCAGTGAAGTAGCGGTCCGGGAACGTACTGCTGTAACCATCAAAGATCGCCGACAAGCCGGATCGCATGACCAGCATGGCGGCCAGGTTGACCAGCGTCGCCCCCCAGAACAGGTACAAGGGATAACCCGCTGAAACTGCTGGCAGCTCTGCAGACCTGCGCGTCCGCCACAACTGCGCAGCTACCGCGACCACCACTGCCACCACGATGAGCAATACGGAGGCATCTGTCAGCGAAGAATAGAACCAGAAAACAATCGGATACAGGAGCGATCGGGCCATTGCGAACTCTACCCACGCCTCAACCTTGACCGGCATGGAGGCAGCGCCTGTATCGCTGAAGGTCTGACTGGTCAACATCAGCAACGGCAGCAGCGCGGTAAGCCCCACCAGCATGGCCGCGACCAGATCGCCACGACGGCGTTCATGCATGAATCTCAGCAACAGCAACCCGCAGGCTACGCCCGCCACACCGATCCCCACCGGGAATGTGAGTCCCGATATCAAGGAGAATACGAGGCCTATGGCGATACCTACACGACGGCGACTGCCGGGCAGGAACAATGGCAGCAGCAGCAGTGTCTGCAGATAGGGGAACATGAATCCCAGGTTGAGGATCCGCCCATAGATCTCATTCGCGTCTCCACCTACAGGCAGAAGCGCGATTGAAAGTACGATGGCGGCAACTCCCCAGAACGGAAGGTGGCCGCGGAATACGCGCACAGCCACCAGCACCATGCCCGCACTGAACATGTTAGACAACACGAACAACACAAGAGGCAGATAGTAGAGATTGCCCCCCAGGAATACGTCGATTACCCAGCTTGCAATCTGCAGAAATATGATGAAACCAACGATCGGAAAGACTCTGGTATCGAACGCAGTGTCATAGAAACCGCGGGTCAACAGATCCCCGAACCAGGTGCCATCCTCGGCATACAATGATGGATAGGTGATGGGGTCCAGATTCCGCAGGCAGAACAGCGTGAAAGCCGCAATGAAGAGCAACGTCATCCCGATCAGCCGGAGTGCGTTCTTGTTTTTTGTCAATGGACTCTTCATATCTGCCGCGCTGTTGAACTGAAACGAATAGTAAAAACCGAGGCCGACCGCCTCGGTGATTTTTCAAACGACCGCATGCTGGGGCCGGGAGCAGATCGTGCTCCCGGCCCCCAGAACAGCAGCAGACCCGTTACTGACCCAGCGGATTCGGATCCTCTGGAATCTGGGCAAGCTCGGCCGCGGGGATCTCGATTACTTCGGCCGGACTACGGCCGTGCTCGGCCAGCCAGGCGCCATTGCTGATCCACCGACGCTTGCCCTGCTCAACGAAGAACCAACCATCTTCTTTGCCACCGTCACTGGCAGGGCGGCGCACGATCTTGCCCTCGTACTTTTCAGCAACCGGGTTGGCAGCTGCCGGCGCAGGCTCCGCAGCCGGATTTTCCGCAGCTGGGGCCGGCTGGCCTTCGGCGGCCGCACGCTCAGCCGGAGACTTGCCGCATGCGGCAAGACCCAGCGCGATAGCCAGAACAACAACTCCATTCCTAATCTGATTCATCGAACCTGTTCCCCTTTGGATAGTGTTTTTCGAAAGCACTTGAATCGATCAACTCAGCGATTTGCCAACGCGTGGAACTGACTACCGATCGATGCAGCAGGCGGCGCGAAGACCGGCGCGTTCATGAAGCTGGCAACGCGGGCAAGGCTTTCATCCCAGCCCGAGCGCGCCTTCATTTCTTCCGCGGCAGTCCTGCGCATTCCCTCGAGGTTCGCATGGTTCTCCAGAGCGTAGACCAGCGTCTGCGCCAGGCAGTTTGCGGTGGGCGGTGAAAGCAGGCAATTGCTGCCATCGCGCAACAGCCACGTGTTGGCCTCGTTGTGGTTGGTAACCACGGTAGTACCGCAGGCCATCAACTCGAACGGCAGATACGAGGGATGCTTCGTCATCATCATGACGAAGCCCGCATGGCAACTGCGGTAGAGGTTACCGGTCTCACGATAGGGCAGAAGGCCCACGCTTTCCACCACCCCAACCAGATCGAATTCAGCCGGATCCCAGCCCGTACCCGCACAGATGATCTGCACGCGATCGCCCATTCGCGCCTTCACCTTGCGCAGCGCAGCAGCAGCAAGTTCGAACGCGTTGCGGGGCGTGCCCGGGCGCGCGTAGTAGAACAGGCGCTTCACTGATGCGTGGTCGTCGCGCTCACCCGCGCCCGGATGGAACACCGTCGTATCCACGCTTGGCTGCAGCAGCACCGCAGAACCACCGTACTGCTGCTCGTAGATTTCCTTGAGGGTCTGCGTGTTGCAGATGCCCAGGAAACCGAAGCTGTAGGTGAATTCAGCCTGTGCGTAAGTGCTGCCCGCCGGATAGAAGGCCGGTTCGAAGTCCTGCATCATGTAGAACTTCAACCCGGTGTTCTGCACACCCACCAGCACATAGGCGGTGGTCCACAGGGTCGCCACAGAATAGTCCGAAGGCGGTATCTGGGCGATCTTCTCGCCACTGTCGAGCACGATCACTTCCGAATTCGCCAGCCCCGGGAATGCCTTGCCCAGGCTTTCCTGCATGGCCACAGGATCGGCCTGGCCGCAGATCAGGAATCGCTGCTTCATCCCCGAGCTGCGGTGCAGACTCTCGGCCAGGCGGAGAATAGTCATCACCCCGCCATAGAATGGATTGTCGAAGTAAGGCAGATACCAGGCACAGACCCGTTGGGCAGGGTCGGCAGCAACCCGCTCGGGGTGCTGCTGCTGTTGCGACAGACTTGCCACATCGAGATCGATGATCTGGGCCAGGGCCAATGCATCGCTGGTGTAGCCCGCCCAGATGGAAGCATTGGCGGGGACGACACGATCACCACGGAGTGCGCGAACGGCCGAAAGAATCCTTTTTTTCATTTGTTGAGCCTCAGGGGACTGACTTGCCGGAACGCCGGATTGAAGTACGGGTCAGCTCGATACTTTTCGCCGTCGTTAGACCAGGCAGCCTGCGCGCCAGAAGGCATGTAGACCACAGCAAAGGGATCGATCAAGCCTCTTCCGCCGCCCGATTCGATGCTCCCAGTGCAGATACGCGTGAATGCCTGCTGCATTTCCACGTCTCCGCAAGGAAAACGTGACACAGTTTGGAACTTCGTCATCTTAAACGCAATCGCGAACGGTGAAGCAGCCCGCATGTTTCGGTACCACTGCGCACCGCCAAACCAGCCATACTCGTGCGGATGTGCGCCGTGAAACAGTGGCGCACTGCTGCCGTCAGCGGCGACAACCCGCCCAGCCTCTTCCACTCGACCGTCCTCGCGGACCGCCAACGCGGAGGTCCAGGCGATATCCGGATGGTGGTGGACCCATCCCAGCAGTTCATTCAGCAATCCTTCCGACAAGCCTACAGCCCGGCCATCAATCATCACGACGCCCGCCGATGCAGCATCCAGCCAATCGGCCACGGCCAACCAGCTAAACGCATCCTGCCGGCGGAGCACGAACCGGCTGTCGGGCAGATTCGCAAATGCCTGCAGTTCGGCACTCGCCTCACCCACGTGAACAGCATGAATGTGCTTGATGCTGGAAAGGTCGGAGACCAGAAGAAGGTTCAGCGTATGCACGAGCTGTTGCGTGGTGCCGGTCTGGATGACAACCACCTCGGAAGCCGATGCAAGCGGCGGCCAGGAGATGTGGAACAACCCCTGATCGGTTCGCTTCACCTGCGCAGGCAGCCCGCGGCTTGCAAAATAGTTCTTCTGCGCGCGCAACTGGCCCATGATCGCGTACGGCTTGGTCTGCAGCCCGGATGCGGTCGACGTCGGCAGGATGCGCCAATGGTAGTGAATGGACGGGACATGCAGGATCCTGCGTGCCGCAGAAGTCACGCGGAAGAAAATGTCCCAATCCTGGGCGCCATCGGTTTCCTTGTTCCATGCACCTGCCTGGCGGACCACCGAGGTCCGCATGAGGTTCAGATGGGTCAGATAGTTGACCGAATGCAGCATCTCCGGACTCCACTGCGGCTTGAACAGTGCGTTCATCCGGCACGTCCCGTCAGCGTTGATGGAGTCCTTGTCCGAGTACAGGAAATCGACTTCGGCGCCCCCTTCCTGCATCGCCGCTACCATGTCGAACAGCGCCCAGGGCGTAATCGTATCGTCGTGATCGAGCAACGCCACGAACTCGCCCTCTGCGTGTTCGAGAGCGGCATTGGAGTTCTCTGAAATACCGCCGTTGGCGGCCAAGAGTATCGCCTTGTGCCGCGGGTCGGAGACACAGCGCTGCTTCAACCATTCCCATCCTTCCAGGTCGTCCACATCGGCCCATGCCAGGCAGGTTTCCCACTCACCGTAGGTCTGCAGTTCGACACTCTGCAGTGTCTCCTCCAGTACTTGGCGCGGAACCTTGTAGATCGGAATGATCAGCGACACCCGCGGGCGGTAGCTGAACGCCTGCGCGGCAGAGGCCTGCTCGGCCAATGCCTGCGGAGACAACTCGGTCACAGCGATGTAGTCGGCCAGATCCTGACAATCCGCACGCAGTGCAGGATTGAAACCTGCCTGCGGCCGGGTCAATGCAATTCCTTCGGCAGAGCGCTGCTGACGGCCCAATGCACGGGCATGACGCGCCTCAGCCTTGCGGATACCCCAGTTCAGCGCGCGCGCGCGCAAGCCTCCCTGAGCATTCCAACGCTGGTAGATCCGCTCAAAGGCGCGCCCTGCTTTGGCGCCAATCGTCTCAGACCGCTGCTGCGCCTGGTACAGATCCCGTGTCAGCGCAGCAATAAGATCGTCGCGGTCTTTGATGTCGCCGATCAGCCGCTGACGGCGAACGCCCACTTCCAGCAGCCCCTGCTCGCGCTCCCGCAAGCGCTGGGCCGACTCGCTTTCGTGCACTGCGATCGAACGCTGGTGGGCAGCGCGCTCCGCCTCAAGGCTGGCGATGATCGCAGCGCGCAATTCACGCTCGTGAGCGATCTCCGCTTCCATGGTGGCCCGAGCTGAAACCTGCTCCGCTTCAAGCGCAGCCAATGCCGTCACCGCTGCGCGACACTCGACCTGAGCGGCGATGGTCCGCTCACGCTCCTTGCCGAGTTCATGCGAGATCTCATCTACCTTCAGCCGCAGCACCTCCCGCTCTGATTCGGCACTCTCCAGTTCCGCCTCCAGTGCGGCGATGGCAGTTGCCAGTTCATGCCGCCCATGGGAGTCCTCGGCGGCGCTCTGCAGTGCCACCAGCTGCTCATTGGCGTGATGCAACTGTTGGCTTTTCTCGTTCACCGTGACGATGCTGCGCTCGTGCTCCGCGCGCACATAGGCAAGGTCGCCCTCAAGGTTGGCCACCTTGCCGCCAAGCACATGCACCTCGTTCTGCCACCAGTCCCGCGCGTAGGCCAGCGCCACGGCGTGGCCCAGCGCTGCGAACAGATGGGCAACGAGGTTGCGCTGATCGCCATCAAGCGTTCCGAGCCTCTTTACCCTTTCTGGAGCGTTCTCACCGACCACCAGGACACCCAGCCCATGAGAGTGGCTGAACTCAAAGGACGGGTACTGGGAAGAGAGCTCAGCCCACAGGCGCCAGACCCCGAAATCGCCCTGCCGCTCCTGCGTGTCATGGAACAGGACCACGGCACGGTCGGACAGCTTCGGCATCCAGCTTTCAAAGTCGTGACGTACCGCCTCGTAGGTATGCAGGCCATCAATATGCAGCAGATCGACACTGCCGTCGTCGAACTTTTCCAGTGCCTGATCAAACGTGCAGCGCAGCAGCTTGGAGAAATCGTTGTACTTTCCATCATGGTATTCACTCAGCCCTGCATGGACCGAGTTTCCATAGAACGCAGCGTGCTCATCGCCCTCCCACGTGTCCACGGCATACGCGCGCGTGCCAAGGCCCAGCTCCTGGATCGTCTGGCAGAAGCTGAGATAGGACGCGCCATAGTGGGTACCCAGCTCAACGAACATCGCCGGACGCAGTGCCTCGACTATCCAGCCAGCGAAGGGAATATGCCCGTGCCAGGCGCTCGGCGGCAGCTTCAACGGCCTGATGAAGGCAGAGTTGTTCAGTTCGATCATCGTCCGTTCTCCTGTTCTTCTTTGCTCTGCGCGCTGGCAATGAACTGCTCTACGGACCCACCGCAGAGCAATGGGACCATCTCGGAAATCTTTTCAAGCGGCCAGTTCCACCACTCGATCCGCTGCAGAGCCTGGATCTGGGCATCGTCGAAGCGGTAACGCACCACTCGGGCCGGATTGCCCACCACTACAGCGAAAGGCGGCACGTCCTTCGCCACAACAGCCCTCGCGCCGATGATGGCGCCATTGCCTACAGTCACTCCTGACATGATCGTGGCGCCATGTCCTATCCAGACGTCGTTGCCGATGCGGGTCGGGCCGCGCGTGGCCGGATGACCGTCGGCATGCGCATCCGGGTGGCCAAGCGCGATCCGCAAGGGAAACGTCGTGACCCACTGCGCGTTGTGCTCACCGCCGCCAAAGATCGCAACCTCGTCGGCAATGGAACAGAACGCACCAATGCTGATCGATTCATGCTCGGCCCATATGCGGAAGTTCGGGCTGCCATAGGTGAACCGACCGATCTGGATGCGCGGATCGTGAACCACCGTTTCAGGAATAAGGGAACCGGTCATGCGGACTCCCCGCTGGTGCCCAGCGACTTGACGGCCACACGCTCGAACGGGACGCCAACCAGGCCATAACGCAGCTTGGTCGATGCGACCTTTATCAGCACGGCATCGTGCAGCCAATGATGCTGGACATTGTCCCAGGGATTGCCTTCCGCGATCGAGACCGTCATCGAGTAGTCCCCGTCAGGCAGAAGCGGAATGGTGAAATCGAACTCGGCTTCCAGCGTTTCTCCTGCGGCCATGGAGCAAGGCTGAGGGACGTATGTATAGGTGTGCTCACCGAAAAGGGACTGCCCCAGGCGATCCTTGACGAAGAAACCGATAATGGTGCTTTCGAGTGCACGTACCGCCGACGCCCGTATCCGCAGCGTCACCTGTTCGCCGCCACGGAATACGTTCAGCGGGCTCAGACCACGGTCCAGCAGCTCGACCGATTCGATGCGGGCCGCCTCGGACGTCCAACCATCGGAATTGTGGATGTTGGAGAACAATGTGAGCTTGGTTTCTTCCTCAACCTGGCTTGCCTCCCTGCGCTCGGGAACCACCTGCTCCTTGGGTCGCTCGCCCTTGATGCTCTTCAGCTTTACTGCTTCGCCATAGACTTCCTGCGCGCAATACTCGATGTACTCAGTCACAACATCCTGCGCCGATGCATGCATGCGCACGTGACCCTTATCCAGCCAGATGGCGCGGTCACAGAAGTTCAGGACCGATCCGGTATCGTGGCTCACAAACAACAAGGTTCCACGCTCGCGGAACGAGCGCAGGAAGCGCATGCATTTCTGCACGAACACGCTGTCGCCAACAGCCAGCGCCTCGTCTACGATCATGATGTCGGCATCGACATGGGCAATTACCGCAAAGGCAAGCCTCACATACATGCCGCTTGAGTACACCTTCACCGGCTGGTTGACGAAATCACCGATATCGGCGAACGCAAGAATGTCCTCGTAGCGTTCGTCGATCTCCTGGCGCGTGAGGCCCAGCAGGGTGGCACTCATGTAGACGTTTTCGCGGCCGGTGAACTCAGGATTGAAGCCAGCACCCAGCTCAAGCAGTGCTGCTACGCGTCCGTGGATATGGGCACTTCCGGTCGTCGGCGTCAGCGTCCCGCAGATGAGCTGCAGAAGCGTTGATTTTCCCGCGCCGTTGCGGCCGACGATGCCGACAGCTTCCCCCCGACGCACGTCAAAGCTGACGTCCCGCAATGCCCAGTATTCGCGGAAATAGTCACGTCGTGCCCGACCCATAAGTCCCGAGACACGCGGAAGGATGAACTGTTTCAGTCGATCGCGCGGATGCTCATAGATCTGGTAAAGCTTGGAGAGCGACTCCACGTGGATGGCCACAGGCCGCTCTTGCGGCACCTGCACATTGCCCGTTGCATTGGCGTCAGAGGACATCTGCAAATCCTCGTCGGGTTTTCTGGTAGACATAGAAAGCTACGCTCAAAAGTACCAACGCAGCCGCCATCGTGATGAACCACCCTGAGAGCTCCGGAATTTCACCGAAAATCAGCAGCTTGCGCGCCTGCTCTACCGGGTAGGTGATGGGACTGAACCGGATCCAGGCGCGGAACTGCTCCGGCAGGCTCGAGGTGGGGTAGACGATGGGAGACAGGAAGAAGAGCACCGTAGTGATCATCACCGTCAGCTGGCCGATGTCCCGAAGATAGACACCGATGGCGGCGAAGAGATAGGTGAATGCCACCGTCATCAGCAGGAGGGGCAGCAGCAGCAACGGCAGCAGGAGAGCAGTCCAGGGCAGATACTGGACCATGGCGAACTGCACAACCAACAGCACGACAACGCTGATTGCAAGGTGGAAAAGCGCCGAGGCAACGGAAACCCATGGAAGGATTTCCAGCGGGAAGACAACCTTTTTCACGTAGCTGACATTGGACAGGATCAGGGACGGCGCGCGATTGATGCAATCGGCGAAGAACCCGTGAATCATCAAGCCAACGAACAGGATCAGGGCAAACTCACCCGTGGATTGCGCCGCACCACCTGCCCAGCGGACCTTGAATATCGAGGAAAACACCAGCGTATAGACCGCGAGCATCAATAGCGGATTGAAGAACGACCACGCAACTCCAGCCAAAGAACCACGATATCGGGCGATGACTTCACGCTTGGCCAATTGATAGATCAACGAACCGTGTTTTGCCAACGAGGCCAGAAGAGCGCCGGGCCCTGCTGATTGGGTATGCATGTCAGTCATGAATTCGTATTGGGTTCGCGCGGCCGACTTGAACGGAACAACGGGGTGTAGCAGTTTCCAGAAGAAGTTCGTTCACACCAGCGCCCTCTCCAGATCCACCTGCAGATCCCCCAGATCCTCAACACCCACGCTCAGCCGCACCAGCGCATCGCTGATGCCCAGCTGCTCGCGGCGCGCGACCGGAATCGAGGCATGCGTCATCACCGCCGGGTGGTTCACCAGGCTTTCCACGCCGCCCAGCGACTCGGCCAGGGTGAACAGCTCGGTCTTCTCGCAGAAGCGCTTGGCCGCCTCGAACCCGCCCTTGAGCACGATCGAGACGATGCCGCCGTAACCAGCCATCTGCTTGCCGGCCAGTTCATGCTGCGGGTGCGACGGCAGGCCCGGGTAGATCACCTTCTCCACCGCCGGGTGCTTTTCCAGCCACTGGGCCAGGGCCAGCGCGTTGGCGCAGTGCGCCTTCATGCGCAGCGGCAGGGTCTTCAGGCCGCGCAGGGCCAGGAAGCTGTCGAACGGGCCCTGCACGCCACCCACCGAGTTCTGCAGGAAAGCCATCTGCTCGGCCAGTTCGGCGTTGTCGCCCACCACCACCATGCCGCCGACCATGTCCGAGTGGCCGTTGAGGTACTTGGTGGCCGAATGCAGCACCAGGTCCGCGCCCAGTTCGAGCGGGCGCTGCAGCATCGGCGAGGCGAAGGTGTTGTCGACCACCACGATCAGGCCATGGCGCTTGGCAATGGCGGCCACAGCGGCGATGTCCACGATCTTCAGCATCGGGTTGGTCGGGGTCTCGATCCACACCATCTTCGTCTTCGGCGTGATGGACGCTTCAAACGCAGCCAGGTCGGTCAGATCGACGAAGCTGAAATCCAGCCCGGCGGTGCGACGGCGCACGCGCTCGAACAGGCGGAAGCTGCCGCCATAGATGTCATCCATCGCCACCACGTGGCTGCCGGCGTCCAGCAGCTCGATCACGGTCGAGCTGGCAGCCATGCCCGAGGCGAAGGCGAAGCCGCGGGCGCCACCTTCCAGCGACGCCATGCAGCGCTCATAGGCGAAGCGGGTCGGGTTGTGGGTACGCGAGTACTCGAAGCCCTGGTGCTCGCCCGGGCTGGACTGCGCATAGGTCGAGGTAGCGTAGATCGGCGGCATCACCGCGCCGGTGCTGGGGTCGGGCGACTGGCCGCCGTGGATGGCCAGCGTGGCCAGGGCCAGGGCGCGATCCTGGGAAGTAGCGTTGGACATGTTCTTTCCTGAGGGGCGCCGAAGCTCGGCGCCGTCGAAGGTGCGGAAGTCTATCAGCGCGGCCTTAACGACCTTTGACGCGGATAAACCGGGATTCAGCAGCGAACGTCTGCGATCGGCGGCTTACTGCACGCGACGGCGCAGGTAGTTCAGCAGGTCGATACGGGTGATCAGGCCCAGGAAGGCATTGCCGTCCATCACGATCGCCACCTGGCCGCGGTCGAACACCGGCAGCAGCGCCTCGATCGGCGACTTCACGTCCAGCCGGTCCAGCTTGCTGACCATCGCCGTGGCAACGGTGTCGCGGAAGCGTGCTTCGTCACCATAGACGTGCAGCAGCACGTCGCTTTCGTCGACGATGCCGACCAGCTGGTCACCGTCCATCACTGGGAGCTGCGACACGTCGTACAGCTTCATGCGCTGGTAGGCGGTGGTCAGCAGATCGTTCGGGCCGATCACCACGGTGTCGCGCTGGCCATAGGGGCGCAGGATCAGGTCGCGCAGGTCGCCGTGCTGCGGGCGCTGCAGGAAACCGTTGTCCAGCATCCAGTAGTCGTTGTACATCTTCGACAGGTACTTGTTGCCGGTATCCGGCACCAGCACCAGCACCTTCTTCGGCGTGGTCTGCTCCTTGCAGTACTTCAGGCCGGCGGCCAGCAGGGTGCCGGTGGACGATCCGCCCAGGATGCCTTCCTTGCCCAGCAGTTCGCGCGCGGTGTGGAAGCTCTCGGCGTCGCTGATGGCATAGGCCTTCTTCACGCGGCTGAAGTCGGAGATCGACGGCAGGAAGTCCTCGCCGATGCCCTCCACCAGCCAGCTGCCCGACTTGTCGTTGAGGTTGCCGTCGTTGATGTACTCGGCCAGGATCGAGCCGACCGGATCGGCCAGCACCAGCTCGGTCTTCGGCGACAGCTTGGCGAAGGCGCGCGACAGGCCGGTCATGGTGCCGGAGCTGCCGCAGCCGAACACGATGGCGTCGAGGTCGCCGCCCATCTGCTCCAGGATTTCCGGGCCGGTACCGAATTCATGCGCGGCCGGGTTGTCCGGGTTGCCGAACTGGTTGATGAAGTAGGCGCCCGGGGTCTGCTCGGCGATGGTCTTGGCCAGGTCCTGGTAGTACTCCGGATGGCCCTTGGCCACGTCCGAGCGGGTCAGGCGGACTTCGGCGCCCATCGCCTTCAGGTTGAAGATCTTCTCGCGGCTCATCTTGTCGGGAACGACCAGGATCAGCTTGTAACCCTTCTGCTGCGCGACCAGGGCCAGGCCCAGCCCGGTGTTGCCGGCGGTACCCTCGACCAGGGTCGCACCCGGCTTCAGGTCGCCGCGCTTCTCCGCCGCCTCGATCATCGACAGGCCGATGCGATCCTTGATCGATCCGCCCGGGTTGGCGCTTTCGAGCTTCAGGTAGAGCTCGCAGACGCCCGTGTCCAGGCGCTGGGCCTTGACGATCGGAGTCTGGCCGATGAGTTCGAGGACGGAAGAATGAATGGGCATTCGGAGGACTTTCGGTTCGCGCCACAGAGGGCCGGACCGGTGATTATCCGTCGGATGGCGATGAATGTCAGGTCGGCGCGGAGATGGACCGCGAGCCCGCAAAAAGAGATGCGGACGGCCCCGGATCGACGAGGAGACCGGTACCGCCCGCATCGGTGAGTTGTGCCTGCAGGCCAAGGCACCACCGCCTGTGGTGCCTTGGCGCGGCCGCCTCATCGGCGGTGCCGCGATGCCGGGGCAGGAGCGCCCGGCGGGGCCATCGATGGCCGGGTCACGCCGTTCCGGGCGTGACAGGGTGCGTCAAAGCGTGGGGGACGTCGTTGGGAGCGGTGTTTCGTACATTCGCAGAAGTCGTTGCTTGGCCAGCAGCTTCTCGCGCTTCATGCGACCCAGGGTGACATCATCGATCGGGAGTACACCCAACTCCGCGTCCATGCACTTCTTGTTCAACTTGCGGTGCTGGTCATGGAGTGCCCTGAACTCCGGATCACGCGCGCGACGTGCGTCGATCTCGCTCTGGGGCTGATCTTCAAACATGATGGACCTCCTTCGACAGATACACGAACGCCCCGGCCGCGAGGCACGGGGCGTTGTTCATGGAGGAGCGCCGGTCGATGGCCACCTGGACGCCTGCAACGACCTGCGGCACTGGCCTGCGCACGTCGATCTGCTGCGGTTCGCGCCCTGCTTGCATCGGCCCGGCCCTCCCATCGTCCGGTCCGCGGCATTGCGTCCCGGACGATTGACCCTACGCCTGCTCAAGGCGGGGTACAAGACCCCTGCGTCAAAAAGACCGAACCCCGCCGGGGCGGGGTTCAGGCTGAATGCTCATCACAACGAAAAACAAACAATATCAAGCAATTACGGGGCGATGATGACCTCGGCCGAACGTGCCTGGGTGGAGGCCGCCTTCTTGCCGGCAAGCTGGATCCGGTTGCTCGCGACACCCGCCGCAACCAGGGCGTCACGCAGGGCCTCTGCACGCTTCTGGCCTACGCCGTTGGCACTGTCGTAAGCCTCGATGCGCAGGCGGCCCTTCTTGCCGATGTTCAGGTATTCGGCCAACGCCTTGGCCTGGTTGCGGGCGCCGCCGGACAGGCTGGAGGCGCCGGCGGCAAACGCATCGCCACGGAAGGTGAAGACCTCGCCGCGGCCATCGAACTTCGAGCCCGGCAGCTTCTGACCGGACACCAGCTCGGCTTCCTCGCGGGCCAGCTTGGCGGCATTCTGCTGGGCGGCGCTGAGGCGCTGCTGCTGCTTGCCGGCGACGCTGGTCAGGGCGTTCTCGGCGTCCTGGCGGGCCAGGGTCTCGGCCTCGGCGGCCTGGCGCAGGCGTTCAGCCTCCTCGGCCTGCATCTGTGCCTGCATGCGCAGCTGTTCGGCTTCCTGGCGGGCACGCGCGGCATCGCGGCGGCTGGCCTCGATCAGCAGGTCGCTGCGGGTCCGCTCCAGGCGGTCGACCTCGCGGGCGGCCAGCGCGGTACGCACCGCCGTCTCGGCGATCTCCACCCGGCGCTCGGCCAGGTAGGTGGCCAGCTCCTGGTCGCGGCGCTTGGCCTTGTCCAGGATGGCGATGGCCTGCTGGGCCTGCATGCGCTCGAAGGCGCCCAGCTCAGCGGTATCCGGGTTGGCCTGGATGGCCATCAGGCGCTGGCTCAGCTGCGCCACCATCGGGTTGTCGGCGGCCACGGCCAGGGTCGGCAGCGCCAGCAGCGCGGCCAGGGTTGCGGCAGTCATCGGCTTCACCGGCGATCCTCCCCGGTCGACAGCTGGCGTTGCAGCTGATTGACCTCGTTGCGGCGCAGCTGCAGCTGCGCGGTCACGGTGGCTTCCTCGCTGCGCACGCGGGCCAGGTCGGCATCGGCGGCGGCACGCAGGGCCATGGCCGGGGCATTCTTGCGCTCGCGGCGGTCGCCGGCGGCGCGCTGGGCCTGCTCCAGCCCCTGCCGGGCCAGCCCGATCAGGTCCGGGGCGTACTGGTCGGCATCGGCCTGGGTGGCCTTGTCGACCGCCTGCCGGGCCTGGGCCAGTTCCATCGCGCCATCCTGCGCCCAGGCGGGGGCAGACAGTGCGAATGCAAACGCCATCACATACAGGCTGTGGCGCATTCGTGCGAAGCTAAGTCGTTTCATTGGGGAGGCCGTACCGGTTGTCGGTTCACGGCCATTGTCGTCAAGCCGACACCGTGCTGGCAACGGGCGTCGGCCGTTTCGTTGGGGAAAATTCGCAATGGATATCGGCTACTTCCTGAAGCTGATGACCGAAAAGAACGCTTCGGACATGTTTCTGACCACCGGGGCACCGGTCTACATCAAGATCGAGGGGAAGCTCTATCCGCTGGGCAACACCGGCCTGCCGCCGGGCATGGTCAAGAAGATCGCCTACTCGCTGATGGACGAAGGCCAGGTGCCGCAGTTCGAGCGCGAGCTGGAACTCAACATGGCCATCGCCCTGCCCGATGCCGGTCGCTTCCGCGTCAATGTGTTCAAGCAGCGCGGCGAAGTGGGCATGGTCATCCGTGCCATCCGCAGCCGGATTCCGAGCATCGAGGAGCTGAACCTGCCGCAGGTGCTGAAGGACGTCATCATGACCCCGCGCGGGCTGGTACTGGTGGTGGGGTCCACCGGTTCCGGCAAGTCCACCTCGCTGGCGTCGATGATCGACCACCGCAACAGCACCACCACCGGTCACATCCTCACCATCGAAGACCCGATCGAATACCTGCACAAGCACAAGATGTCGATCGTCAACCAGCGCGAGGTCGGGCTGGATACCCATGCCTTCCACAACGCGCTGAAAAACGCGATGCGTGAGGCGCCGGACGTGATCCTGATCGGCGAGATCCTGGACGCAGAGACGATGGAAGCGGCGATCGCCTTCGCCGAAACCGGCCACCTGTGCCTGGCCACCCTGCACTCCAACAACGCCGACCAGACCATCGAGCGCATCCTCAACTTCTTCCCGGAAAGCGCGCACAAGAACGTGCTGATGAACCTGGCGCTGAACCTGCGTGCGGTGATCAGCCAGCGCCTGGTGAAGAACAAGGAAGGCCGTCGCCTGCCGGCCACCGAAGTACTGCTCAACACGCCGATGATCCGCGACCTGCTGCGTCGCGGCCAGGTGCACGAGATCAAGGCGGCGATGGAAGCATCGCTGGAAGAGGGCATGGAGAGTTTCGACCAGTGCCTGTTCCGGCTGGCCAAGGCCGGCACCATCGAACAGGAGGAAGCGCTGCGCGCGGCCGACTCGCGCGATGGCCTGGCGCTGAAGTTCCGCCTGTCCGAAGGCAGCAGCGGCGAGCATGACCCGTACGCAGATTTCTCGGCCGGCGCCCCCAGCATCACCCACGGCTTCTGACCGCACGAAAAGGGGGACGGAGGGGATCAAGTCGTATATGCACTTACGACTTGATCCCCTCCGTCCCCTTTTCCTGAAGAATTCAGGGGCCGTCTCATCCAATGAGACCCCTCATCCGTAGGTTTCCTCAATGGAAACCATCCGCAAGCTGGCCATTCTGGCCGATGCCGCCAAATACGACGCCTCCTGCGCCTCCAGCGGCTCGGGCAAGCGCGATTCGCGCGCCAGCGGCGGTATCGGCAGCACCGAGGGCATGGGCATCTGCCACAGCTATACGCCCGATGGCCGCTGCGTATCGCTGCTGAAGATCCTGCTGACCAACTTCTGCGTCTACGACTGCGCCTATTGCGTCAATCGCGTGTCCAGCAATGTGCCACGCGCGCGCTTCAGCGTGGACGAGGTGGTCACGCTCACCCTGGACTTCTACAAGCGCAACTACATCGAGGGCCTGTTCATCTCCAGCGGCATCATCCGCAATGCGGACTACACCATGGAGCAGATGGTGGAGGTGGCCCGGCAACTGCGCGAAGAACACCGCTACGCCGGCTACATCCACCTCAAGACCATTCCCGAGGCCTCGCCGGAACTGCTGGCCAGCGCCGGGCGTTACGCCGACCGCCTGTCGATCAACGTCGAACTGCCCACCGAAGCCGGGCTGAGCGCCTTGGCGCCGGAGAAGACGGTGCATTCGATACGCGGCGCGATGGGCGAACTGCGTTGGCGCATCGAGGAAGCCAAGGAGGCGCGCAAGTCCCCCGCAGCGGTGGCGCCGACGGCCAGCCGCAGCGCACGCCCGCGCCCTCCCCGTTTCGCCCCGGCCGGGCAGAGCACGCAGATGATCGTCGGTGCGGACGGGGCCAACGACCAGCAGATCCTGGCCAGCGCCGACAGCCTGTACGGCAGTTACCGGATGCGCCGGGTCTACTACTCCGCGTTCAGCCCGATTCCCGATGCCAGCCGGCAGCTGCCGCTGCAGCCCCCACCCCTGCAACGCGAGCACCGGCTGTACCAAGCCGACTGGCTGTTGCGCTTCTATGGCTACGGCGTGGACGAGATCACCGACACCACCCAGGGCGGAATGCTCGATCTGGACATCGATCCGAAGATGGCCTGGGCGATCCGCCATCCCGAACGCTTCCCGGTCGACCTGAACCGTGCTCCGAAGGAAATGCTGCTGCGGGTGCCCGGACTGGGCGTGCGCAATGCAGAGCGCGTGCTGATGGCGCGCCGGCACGGGCGCCTGCGGGTGGCCGACGTAGCCCGGTTGAAGGCCCCGATGAGCAAGCTGCTACCGTTCGTGCTGCTGGCCGACCACCACCCGCGCAAGGCGCTGGATGATCCGGCCGCGTTGCGCGCGCAGCTGGCGCCGCCTCCACGACAGGGCTCGCTGTTTGATGCACCGCCCGCCGCCTGACGCGCAGCGCTGGTCGCTGCGGGTGGACCCGTCGTGGTCGCTGGAGCCTTGGCGCGAGGCCGCGCGCGAGGCACTGCTGCGCGACGTGGCACCGCCGCAGCTGGACTGGATCGAAGGCAGTGAGGTTTCGCTGCTGGATGCGCCGGCCGTACAGCTGGCACCGATGCCTGCCGATGCCGCTGCGCCCAGCGTTCCGCGCGACTTCCTCGACCTGGCGGCGACCTGCCTGTGTCATCGCGACCCCCAGCGCCTGGCCCTGCTGTATCGCCTGCTGTGGCGCATTACTCATGGCGAGCGCTCGGTGCTGACCAACCCCGCCGATGCCGATGCCCTGCGCGCGAACGCACTCGCCCAGGCCGTCCGCCGTGACACGCACAAGATGAAGGCATTCGTGCGCTTCCGCGAGCTGCCCGGCCACCCTGATGCGTTCATCGCCTGGTTCGAGCCACAGCACCACATCGTCGACCGGGTCGCGCCGTTCTTCGCACGCCGCTTCACCGGCATGCGCTGGGCGATCCTCACTCCTTCGCGCAGCGTGGCGTGGGATGGACAGGCGCTGGCCTTCGGCCCCGGCGCACGCCGCGAGGACGCCCCGGCCGAGGATGCGCGCGAGGCCCTGTGGCAGACCTATTACGCCAGCATCTTCAATCCGGCCCGGCTCAACACCCGGATGATGATGCAGGAGATGCCGGCCAGGTACTGGCGCCACCTGCCCGAGGCACAGTTGCTGCCGCGCCTGGTGCGCGATGCGGGCGATCGCGTGCAGGAAATGCATGACCGGCCCGCGCAGGCACCCCAGCGCAGGATTCCCATGCGTGGGGACGCTGCGGCAGCGCGCCCAGATACCGCCAGCCTGCAGACGCTGCGACAACAGGCCAGCGCCTGCCGCCAGTGCCCGCTGTGGGAGACCGCCACGCAGACGGTGTTCGGCCAGGGGCCGGCCGATGCGCGGGTGATGGTGATCGGCGAGCAGCCTGGCGATACCGAGGATCTGCGCGGCCAGCCGTTCGCCGGCCCTGCCGGCCAGTTGCTGGACCGCGCATTGGCCGAGCTGGGAATCGATCGCGCCACGCTGTACCTGACCAACGCGGTGAAGCACTTCCACCATGAGCGGCGTGGCAAGGTGCGGCTGCACAAGCGGCCGGAAAGCCGCCACATCCAGGCCTGCCGGCCGTGGCTGATGGGCGAGATCGCGCGCGTGCGGCCGCAGCTCATCGTCTGCCTGGGCGCAACCGCGGCAGCCTCGGTATTTGGCCGTGATTTCAATCTGTCGCGCGACCGTGGACGCTGGCACACGCTGGAGGAAGGCACCCGCGGCTACGCCACCGTGCACCCGGCGTGGGTGCTGCGGCAAGGCGATGGCGCGCGCCGCGAACGGGCTTATGCACTGTTCCGCGATGATCTCGCGCAACTGCTGCAAAAAGGGGACGGAGGGGACTAAGTCGTGAATGCACTTGCGACCTGATCCCCTCCGTCCCTCTACTTTCAGGCTGCGTCGGGCTGGTTTTCCGGGCGCGCGCGGTCGAAGGCGTCCAGCGCCTGGCAGGCGGCCTCGATGCGGCGAAGGGTCGGGTACGGCGCAAGGTCCAGGCCGAAACGATGGGCGTTGTACAGCTGCGGCAGCAGGCAGAGGTCGGCCAGCCCGGGGCGGTCACCGTGGCAGAAGGTGCCGGTGTCGCGGCTGTTGGCCAGCATCGCCTCCATTGCCGCGAAGCCCTCGGCCATCCAGTGCAGGGTCCACTGCATACGGGCATCGGCCGGCAGCTGCAGACTGCGTTCCAGGTACTGCATCACCCGCAGATTGTTGATCGGGTGGATGTCGCAGGCCACCAGCTGGGCCAGTGCCCGCACCCGCGCGCGGCCGGCGGCGTCGGCCGGCAGCAGCGGTACCTGCGGAAAGCGCTCGTCCAGGTATTCAAGGATCGCCAGCGACTGGGTCAGCACATGCCCCTCATGCAGCAGGGTCGGCACCTGCTGCTGCGGGTTGAGCGCGCGATAGGCGTCCAGGTGCTGCTCTCCGCCGTCGCGCGCCAGATGCACCGGCCGGGCCTCCCAGGCCAGGCCCTTCAGCTCCAGGCCGATGCGCACGCGGTAGGCGGCGCTGGATCGCCAGTAGGTGTACAGCACGATGCCGTCGTCGACCGGAATCTCCATGGCCGCCTCCATGCTCAGGGCTTGGCGGCCTGTTCGATGCGCTGCTCGATCGCACCGAAGATGCTGTTACCGGCGGCATCGAGCATCTCGATGCGGACCACGTCGCCGAACGACATGAACGGCGTGCTCGGCTTGCCGTCGCGCAGGGTTTCGACCACGCGCTGCTCGGCGAAGCACGAGGCACCCTTGCTGGTGTCTTCATTGGCGATGGTGCCCGAGCCGACGATGGTGCCGGCGCCCAGCGGACGGGTCTTGGCCGCATGCGCGACCAACTGGGCGAAATTGAACTGCATGTCCACGCCCGCTTCCGGTGCACCGAACCACTTGCCGTTGATGTGGGTCAGCAGCGGCAGGTGCACCTTGCTGTCCTGCCACGCAGCGCCCAGTTCGTCGGGGGTGACGAACACCGGCGACAGCGCCGAGCGCGGCTTGGACTGCAGGAAGCCGAAGCCCTTGGCCAGCTCGCCCGGAATCAGGTTGCGCAGCGACACATCGTTGACCAGGCCGACCAGCTGGATGTGGCCCGCAGCCTGTTCCGGGGTGGCCGCCATCGGCACGTCGTCGGTGATCACCACGATCTCCGCTTCCAGGTCGATACCGTACTCCTCGCTGACCACCTTGACCGCATCGCGCGGGCCGTAGAAGCCGGCACTGGTGGCCTGGTACATCAGCGGATCGGTGTAGAAGCTCTCCGGCACCTCGGCGCCACGGGCGCGGCGCACGCGCTCGACGTGCGGCAGGTAGGCACTGCCGTCGACGAATTCATAGGCGCGCGGCATCGGCGCGGCCAGGGCCTGCGGGTCGAGGTCGAACACGCCGTCGGCGTCGCCGGCATTGAGCGATTCGTACAGGGCGTTCAGGCGCGGCGCGATGTGGCTCCAGTCTTCCAGAGCCTGCTGCAGGGTGGCGGCAATGCCGGTGGCGCGCACGCCGTGGCGCAGGTCACGCGAGACGACGATCAGGGTGCCGTCGCGGCCGCCTTCCTTCAAAGAACCAAGCTTCATGGGTGGGTGTCCGGAGTCGTGGGCAAACAAGTTTCAAGTGTAATCAAATCTGCGGCGACGCCAAGCTGCAGCGCGGCATCGGCCCACCCTACCGTAGTGGGGGGTTCGGCAGGGCTTGCAGCCCTGCACCTGCAGAAGCAACGGCAACGTCAAAAGCCTGCATTCCGTGGGATGGCGGGGACGTGTGAGTGGACAGGACACGCCGTAAACCCATCCGTGGGGGCTCGATGGCGCCATCCATGGCGCCAACGGTCCTGCCCACCCACACCGCCCCACCCCCGACAGGTTCCCAATGACTGATCGAACATCCACATCATTCATCGTCGAGATCCGTCAGACACCGAAATTGATCGAATGAGATTCGACAGATCGCGGAAAACTGTCGAAGGCGGGGTGGGTCCGGTGACAGGGGCGTGAGCCGCATGGATGCGGCGACCGAGCTTACATGGACGTACTTGCAGCGCCCCCTGCCACCGGACCCACCCCGCCTACCCACAGGAACCCAGCCTTTGACGTTGCTTCAGCCTCTGCGGGTGCAGGGCGCAGCCCTGCAGAGAGAACCCCTACCTGAACAGGTCTTTTTGCGTGAAGTCTCAAACATCGTTTAGACTTACGCGGTCTGCAGCGGCCGTCCGTTTCCCTCCGGGATCGCCGGCGACCAGGGTCCGCCCTCTTCGCCCGCCCCCACTCCGACGCCGTTCGTCACGCATTCCAGCCTGCGCTTCGTGCCGGCTGCACCCAATTCTCGCAGCGCGGTTCACGGGAACGCTCCGAGTCAGCCGATCAGTTTGATCTGCCCCCGTCTGTCCGTTCGGACAGGCGTTTCTTGTACTTGGAGCAAACTCAATGTCTTTTGAATCGCTGGGCCTGGCGCCCTTCCTGCTGCGTGCGCTTGCCGAGCAGGGCTACGAAAACCCGACCCCGATCCAGCAGCAGGCGATCCCGCTGGCACTGGCCGGTCGTGACCTGCTGGCCGGCGCACAGACCGGCACCGGCAAGACCGCCGCCTTCGGCCTGCCGCTGCTGCAGCACCTGGGCACCGCCTCGCAGGAAGTGCGCAGCGGCCCGCGCAAGCCGCGCGCGCTGATCCTGGCCCCGACCCGCGAACTGGCCACCCAGGTGCACGACAGCCTGCGCGGCTACAGCAAGTACCTGCGCATTCCCAGCGCCTGCATCTACGGCGGCGTCGGCATGGGCAACCAGCTGGACATCCTGCGCCGTGGCGTGGACCTGCTGGTGGCCTGCCCGGGCCGCCTGATCGACCACCTGGAGCGTCGCAGCATCGACCTGTCCGGCATTGAACTGCTGGTGCTGGACGAAGCCGACCGCATGCTCGACATGGGCTTCCTGCCGTCGATCAAGCGCATCCTGGCCAAGCTGCCGAAGCAGAACCGGCAGACCCTGCTGTTCTCGGCCACCTTCGAGGACAACATCCGCCAGCTGGCGCTGGAGTTCATGCGCAACCCGGAACAGATCCAGGTGACGCCGAAGAACACCGTGGCCGAAACCATCACCCACCGCGTGCACCCGGTCGATGCCGGTCGCAAGCGCGACCTGCTGCTGCACCTGCTGGCGCAGGACAGCCGCGAGCAGACCCTGGTGTTCGCCCGCACCAAGCATGGCAGCGACAAACTGGCCTCGTTCCTGGAAAAGTCGGGCATCAAGACCGCGGCGATCCACGGCAACAAGAGCCAGGGGCAGCGCCTGCGTGCACTGGGTGACTTCAAGGCCGGCCGCGTGACCGTGCTGGTGGCGACCGATATCGCTGCGCGCGGCATCGACATCAACGAGCTGCCGAAGGTGATCAACTTCGACCTGCCGATGGTGGCCGAGGACTACGTGCACCGCATCGGCCGTACCGGCCGCAACGGCGCGACCGGCCAGGCGATTTCGCTGGTGGCACAGGATGAAGTGAAGCTGCTGCGTGCGATCGTGCGCCTGCTGGGCCGCGACATGGACATCCGCGATGTGCCGGGCTTCGAGCTGCAGGTGCCGATCCGCTGGGGCAACAGTGCGCCGGGCAAGGCCGAGCACGATACCGGCGAGCGCGCACCGCGCAAGAGCCATGCGCGCCGTCCGCACGGTGATGCGCCGCGCCACGCGCACGCAGGCCCGAAGAAGGCCGGCGGTGGCCGCCGCGAAGGCGGTGGCAATGGCCAGCAGCGTGCAGGTGCCGGCCAGGGCCAGCGCCGTGGCGGTGGTGGCAATGGTGGCGGCCGTGGTCGTGGCCAGGGTGGCGGCGGTGGTCGCGCCGGCTGATCCCAGCTGACATCGAGGGTGCTTCCCGCTGCGCGGAGGCTATCGAGGGACGGCGCTGACGCGCCGTCCTTTTTTGTTGCGGGCTACCGGGTGATAAAGCACGCGGTGGCAGTACCGAGGGCGAATGGGCATGGGGGCAGCGCAGAACACGCTGTAAATACGTCCATGTAAGCTCGATGGCGCCATCCATGGCGCCAACGGTTCTGCGCTGCCCCCATTCCCATCCGCTTCAAGCATTGCCTGCGCCTTCTTGTCCCGCCGGGTAGCCGGGAGAAGAAAGATCAAATTCAAATTTTCAAAGGCAAAAGCCGAAGTCGCAATTCCTGGCTTTGCTTTTGCTTTTGCTTTTGTATTTGCCCTTGCTCCCGCCTTGGGGTCTGATGCGTCCGCGCCCGCAGGAAACTGTCATGGGAGGCAGGGGGTCTCAGCCAGGACCGTTGGCGCCAAGGATGGCGCCATCGAGCCCCCATGGATGGGTTTACGGCGTGTCCTGGCTGAGGCCCCCTGCCTCCCAAGCACAACAGAAACTCGGCGCCAAACACCTCAACCCCGCGCTTTACTCGGATTCACCAGATTCCCGAAGAAGATCGCGTTGATCAGCAGTCGGTCCGTTCCGTGCCAGTACTTGCGATGCGCCGGATCATCGGCGAACAGCACCACATTGCCCTGCCCCTGCGCCGACACCAGCAGCCACGCACTGCCTGCCACCCGCGTGCGGTTGCGCTCGGACAGGTAACCGTTCACCCGCGGCGGCGTGTCGATGCGCACCACCGTGGAAAACGGGTTCGCGCTCGGCTGCAGCGTCACCGTGTTCTCCTTGTTGATCGCCAGCTGCCGGCGCGGCACGCCGAATGCCAGCGGATGGCTGGTATCCACGTCGGCACTGAGAATGTTGCCGCTGACCCGCTCGATCGCAGCGATGTCGCGCTGGTCGCCAAACGCGCGGCGACTTGCATCAGCAGCCTCTTCTTCCTTGCCGAGCTTTTCGCCGTCGGCCAGCTTCTGCTCGATCGCCCACTTCGAGGCACTGCCGTAGGTCACCAGTGAACCACCGGCCTGCACCCAGCGCTTCAGTGCAGCCACCGCCGTGGCATCGACGCCCGTGTAGGTGCCACCGGACAACACGATCGTGGTGTAGCGGTCCAGCGGTACCTTGCCCAGCTGCTGCGGATCCAGCTTGCTGGCCGGCAACTGCAGCTGCTGGTCGAGCAGGAACCACGCCGATCCGATTTCGGTGGCGGCCACGCCCTCGCCCATCACCAGTGCCACCGCAGGCTTGCGCAGCGCCTTGACGCCGTCACTGCCGAGGTCGATGCCTTCGCGGCTGCGGCCGCTGGACAGCGCGTGGACCTGTACGTCCGCCTCGCGCGCGGCGGATGTCACTGTCTCGAGCAGCGCCGCGCCCTGCAGCGATTGCCCGGCAACCGGAATGACCAGGCTGCCGGCGGCGAAGCTGATGTCGCCCTGCGCGGTCGCGGTGGTGAACGGCTGGAATGCCGCGCGTGCATTCACGCCCTTGCCCTGCAGCGCGGCCAGCGCGCGCCCGGCGTTGTAGTCGCGCCAGTCGATGGCGTAGGCGAATCCGGCCTCGCCGCCCAGCACCGCGCCCCGCTCCACCGGCAGCGCGGCCACGCGTGCGCCGCCTTCGATGCGGCTGCGGCTGCCCGCAAAGGCCACGCCGTAGGCCGGTGCGATTGCATAGCTGGTGCTGCCGTAGAACACATCACCCTTGATCGGCGGCGTCTCGGCAAAGATCGAATGCACCAGGCGGAACTGCGCCTGCTGCACCGGCACCACGTAGGCGCTGCCGGCATCGAAGCGCTGCCCATCGACAGTGACTGCACGGTCCAGTGCGCGCACTTCGATCCGGTGCAGCAGCAGCAGTTCCAGCAGGCGCCGGGTCAGTGCCGGATCATGCGCGTCGCCGAACACGAAGCTCTTCACCGGCTGCTGCGCAGCCTGCTTCAGCGCGCTCTGGAAGAACTGCTTCTGCAGGTCGAACAGGCCGCTGCGCTCGGTCACCGCGCCACGCACCGTGCCCAGCCCGGTGGCGACCTGGTTGCGGATGGTGTAGGGGAAGGTCAGCAGGCCATTGACCGATTCCTGCACGCGGCCACGCGAGCTGGCCTGCTCGACGGTAACGCCGACAGCGCCATGGAAGTCCGGATAGGTGGAACCGTACACCGGCGAGAAGTTGTCGAAATTCTCGCCGGTGTAGTACAGCGACCCCAGCGCATCCAGCGCCTGCGCGTGGTACTTGGCGAGGGTCTTGTTGAATTCATACGAAGCCGCCGGAATCAGCGGACTGTGCATGCTCTTCGGCGAGGGCTCGAAGTAGTAGGTGCTGTCCTTGCCCATTTCGTGGAAGTCGATCTGCACGTTCGGGTACCACTGGTGGAACACCTCCACCTTCGGCCGTGAGTCCTGCTGGGTGAGGGCCAGCCAGTCGCGGTTGAGATCGGTGAAGTAGTGGTTGGTACGACCCTGCGGGAAAGGCTCGACGTGTTCCTTGTCGGCGGGGTCGGCAGAAGCTGGGTCGGAGGCCCAGGCGTTGTGCCAGTTGGCAGCACGGTCACGACCATCCGGATTCTGCGCTGGATCGAACAGCACCACCGCCTGCTGCAGCCATTGCTGGGTTTCTGCGCTGCGGTTGGCCACCAGGTAGTACGCCGTCAGCATCGCTGCCTCGGCACTGGAGGTCTCGTTGCCGTGGACGCTGTAGCCCAGCCACACCACCACCGGGCTGTCACCGGCGGCGCTGCGCGGCTGCGCCGGATCGGCCAGGGTCGCGTGCTGCTGGCGGATCTGTTCCAGCCGCGCATGATTGCCTGCAGCGGTGACGGTGGCGATCAACAGCGGGCGGCCTTCATAGCTGCGGCCGATCTCGCGCACGCTGATCTTGTCCGAGCGTTTCGCCAGTTCCTGGAAGTACGCCACCAGCTGGTCGTGCCGGGTGTAACGGCTGCCGATCGGGTAGCCGAGGAACTGCTCCGGCGTCGGCACCGCTGCATCGAACGCCGCTGCGTCGGTGACCTGCGGAAAGAAGTACGCGCTCTGTGCCTGCGCCGGCTGCGGCGAGGACAGTGCGGTGGCGGCGGCAAGCAGCAACGGAAGAACGGCACGGCGATGCAAGGACACGGTGACTCCCCTGGAGCACAACGGCAGACGATCGCGCGGCCGGTCCCCTCAGGTGACCGGCCGCGGCGGATGGATCAGAAGCGGTAATCGAAGCCCAGCGTGAAGTAGCGGCCACGCAGGTCGTACTGGCTGAAGTCGTACGGCGCGCGGATGCCCGGGAACGAGGCGTCGTACGGCGGCGTCTTGTCGGCCAGGTTCTGCACCTTGGCATACACGGTCAGCTTGTCGATGCCGGTGTAGGCGAGGTACAGGTCGTACTGGCTGTAGCTGCCGACGCGCTGCTGCACGGCTTTGGCGGCGGTGCTGGCCTCCTGGCGGTAGCTGCTGGTGTAGTACCAGGTCACGGCTGCGTTGAAATCACCGTACTTCCAGTCCAGCGTGGTGGTGGCCTTGTCCTTGGGCAGGGTCGCGCCCAGGTTGCTGCCGGCGTAGTCGACCAGCGGCCCACCGACCACGGTCGGGCGACGGTAGTCGCGCACGTGGGTGTAGGCCGAGGACACTGTGAAGTCACCCAGCGCCGCGGTCGGGATGCGCTGGCGCAGCTCGACATCGATGCCCGAGGTCTTCAGCTCGCTCAGGTTCTGGTAGCGGTTGTAGACCGCCTGCAGCTTGCCACGCTCATCGCGCTGCACGGCGCCGGCCACGTTGTCGTTGACCAGGGTCTGGGTGTTGTTGGTGCCGACCAGGTTGTCCAGCTGGATGCGGTAGTAGTCCACGCTCAGGTTGGTGTTGGCCCACGGCGACAGCACCACACCGAAGTTGACGCTCCTGGTGCGCTCCGGCTTGAGTTCGTTGTTGCCGACGGTG
Source organism: Stenotrophomonas sp. I18B00994 (assembly GCF_014145825.1). Taxonomy (NCBI): domain Bacteria; kingdom Pseudomonadati; phylum Pseudomonadota; class Gammaproteobacteria; order Lysobacterales; family Lysobacteraceae; genus Stenotrophomonas; species Stenotrophomonas sp. I18B00994. The sequence goes on from NZ_JACIUW010000006.1 coordinate 181,855, forward strand.
AAGAAGGTGGGGTTCTGACGCGAGCCCGGCACGTCCGGATCACGCGGGTCGACCACGCTGCCGTAGGCGATGCTGGTGCTGTTGGAGTTTTCCGACAGCGACGGTGCACGGAAGCCCTTCGACGCCGACGCACGCACCAGCAGGACATCCAGCGGCTGCCAGCGCAGGCCGATCTTCGGCGAGAACGCATCGCCGAAATCATCGTAGTGATCAGCGCGCGCGGCGGCGGACAGCTCCAGCGTCGAGGCCAGCGGCACGTTCACTTCGGCGTAGGCCGCACTGACCTGGCGCTTGCCGTGTACTTCGGCAATGGCCGGGCGCACCTGCAGGCCGGCATCGATCTGCCACGGGTTGTTGGAGTCGAGCTTCTCGCGGCGCCACTCGGCACCCGCAGCGAAGCCGATCTCGCCGGCCCAGGTATGGCCCAGGCTGCCGGAAATCTTCGCATCGATACCCTGCAGCTTGGATTCGGCCGGACGCAGCGTGGCGATGTTGATCGAATCGCGCACCGACTGCGGCGTGGCCGCCGGGTTGAGCAGGTTGTAGCTGCCCGTGGCCAGCGCGTCGGCCAGCGCCCAGCGGTTGGCGAAGCCACCGGACACGCTCTCGCGCTCGCTGCTGCGTGCACCGAACGCGGCCACTTCCCAGTCCCACGACGCGGTGGTGCCACGCAGGCCGAACACGCCGCGGTAGGCGGTGGAACGGTTGGTCTTGATCGTGCCGCCCAGGTCGAAGAAGGTGTACTCGATCGGGATCGCGCGGCCGTACGGGTTGTACGGATTGTTGGCCGGCAGCAGCGACGACACCGGCTCGGCCAGGCCGCTGTTTGCGTTCAGTGCGAAGCGGCCGCTCTCCAGGGTGAAGAACGGGCTGCTGCCGAACCACGCGGCACTCTTGATCTGGCTGTACAGCACTTCGCCGAACGCTTCGACGTTGTCGTTCAGGCGGAACGTACCGTTGGCGTAGGCCTGGTAGCGCTTGGTCGAGGGGATCAGCGTGGTGAACGGTGCCTGGTTGAAGCCGCAGGTGTCGCCGGCCAGGCCGTCGATCGGTGCGCTGGCGACGCGGGTGGTGCCGGTCGGGCAGTTACCGTTGGCATCGAGCATCGGCACCGAGACGCCGTTGACCAGGTAGCGCGCGCCCTTGGCCGACCAGCCGTTCCAGCGGCCACCCGGCTTGTCGGTGTAGATGCCGCTCCTGGTCAGGTTGCGTTCGTCCTGGTCCAGGCGCTCGCGGTTGTACCCCTGCAGGCTGAAGAGGATGTTGTAGCCATCGGTGTCGAGATCACCCAGGCCGCCGACGAACTTCAGGTTCTGCTCGTGCAGGCCGCCCTGGTCGGCACCGCCGAAGCTGCCGCCGATCTCGGCGCCTTCGAAGTTCTGCCGGGTGATGATGTTGACCACGCCGGCCACGGCGTCGGAGCCGTACACCGCCGAGGCGCCGTCCTTGAGCACCTCAATGCGCTCGACCGCGACCAGCGGCAGCGCATTGAGATCGACGAAGGTGTCGGACAGGCCACCGGCCGGGAAGCCGTAGTTGGCCAGGCGACGGCCGTTGAGCAGCACCAGCGTGTTTTTCTGCGACAGGCCACGCAGGCCGATGCCGGCCGAGCCGGACGCCCAACCATTGTTGGTGGTTTCGTTGCTGGCGTTGCCGGTGTTGGCCGAGATCGAACGCAGCACATCGGCCACGGTTGCCTTTCCGGTCTGTTCCAGCTGTTGGCGGCCGATCACCTGCACTGGGTTGGAGGCCTCGGTATCGGTGCGCTTGATGTTGGAACCGGTGACGCGCACGGCGGCCAGGGTACTGGCTTCGCCACTGGCATCGGCGGAGGTTTCGGCGGCGGCGGACAAAGGCGCGGCCAGAGCGACGGCCAGGGCCGCCACGAGCAGGGTGTGCTTGGGCATGACGATGTGGGGGAGGTGGAAAGGGCGACGTAGTTCCGCAGTAGTCCATGCCTGGCCGGGATCCGGCCAATAACATCTCTTCATACGGATATAAGAGAAACTATCATCTCTTCATCCGGATGGAAAGAGTTACTTCACGAAAGCCAAACATCCGCTCAGGATGACCGGCCACCTGCGGCGTACAATCGCGCCATGGAAATCTTCAAAGTCTTCATGCTCGAGGCGGCGCACCGCCTCCCCAACGTGCCGCCGGGGCACAAGTGCGCGCGCCTGCATGGCCACTCGTTCCGGGTGGAACTGAAGGTCGAGGGCGAGCCGGGGGCGCAGACCGGCTGGATCATGGACTTCGGCGACGTGAAGGCGGCCTTCCAGCCGATATACGACCGCCTGGACCATCACTACCTCAATGACATCCCCGGCCTGGAGAACCCGACCAGCGAGAACCTGGCGGTGTGGATCTGGAACGAACTCAAGCCCAGCCTGCCGGCGCTGAGCGAGATCACCGTGCACGAAACCTGCACCTCCGGCTGCCGCTACCGGGGCCCGATGGCCTGATCAACCCATTGATCTGAAAGGTTTTTCAAAGGCACCCTAGGCGCCTTTGTTATTTTTGTTGCAATGCGGCATCAAGAGCGTATGCTGCAATGCATCAAGCCACTCCCTGATGCCCCATGGCCGCCGCCTTCAGCGATCGCTTCAGTGATGCAACCCGCCAGCTCGCCGCCGCAGCAACCCGCGCGAACCGGTTGGCGTTGGAGAACGCGGAAAGCATGTTCGGCGTGCAGCTGAAGGCGATGGAGCGCAACCTGACCGCGACCGGCGGCTGGTTGGGTGAACTGGCCCGTAGTGACGACACGGCCGGGATGCTCAACAAGGGCGCACAGCTGTGGCAGGACAACCTGCAGCGGCTGGGCCAGGCCCATCAGGACGTGGTCGGTCTCGGCCTGCAGGCCGGCAAGGCCTGGTCCGAACTGGTGCAGGGCTACAACGAATCAACGGCGGACGCGAGCAACCACTGACGCGACGCAACGCTCATTGCGTGGGTCCCTCCCCCCACGCAATCCGGACCCGGCAGATCCCTCCCTCTGCCGGGTCTTTTTTTTGCCTGGCGTTTGGATACCGAAGTGCGTCTTCGCCCGACGTCTCTGCGAGCTGAAGGGCCCCGTCGGGGCAGGCAGGGGCCTGGGCAAATGTCCCCCGGCGCCGGCCGTTGGCCGTCACCTCCTCCTTTACTTTGCCCAAACCCCTGCCCGCCCCGACGAGGCTCGGTGTGCGGTGAGGAAAGCGCAGCACGCGCGGCCGCCTTTCAAGGAAGCGCCGACAAACTCCGAACGCCGGGCGGATGCCCTTGCGTACGAAGTAAAGGGGGAGGTGACGGCCAACGGCCGGCGCCGGAGGACATTCGTACGCAAGGGCATCCGCCCGGCGCCACGCAGAATGAATCCGCCACACGCGTGTCTTCGTCCCGATTCCCCGCGAACTGACGGGCCCCGCCGAGACAGGCATGGGCCTGGGCAAATGTCCCCCGGCGCCGGCCGTTGGCCGTCCCCTCCTCCTTTACTTTGCCCAACCCCCTGCCCGCCCCCGACGAGGCTCGGCTTGCGGCAGGAAAGGAAAAGCGCAGCGCTCGCGGCGCCTTTCAACGAGGCGTCGACGAACTCCGAACGCAGGGCGTAGGCCCTTGCGTACGAAGTAAAGGGGGAGGTGACGGCCAACGGCCGGCGCCGGAGGACATTCGTACGCAAGGGCCTACGCCCTGCCCCGCGCAGAACACACCGCGAAGCAACTTCAACGCCCGCGATTGACGTGCCAGTGCTGGTGCCACGCCTGGAACATCAGCACGTTCCACAGGTGCGTGTGCCACTTGCGCTCACCCCGCAGGAACGCTTCCCAGATGCCGCGCACGCGTGCCGCATCGAAGCAGCCCTGGTTGCGCAGCAGCTGCGGGTCCAGCAACGCCTCCGCCCAGTCGCGCAGCGGGCCCGCCAACCAGCGCGCCATCGGCGGTCCGAAGCCGCGCTTGGGGCGATACACCAGCGGCTCCGGCAGATAGCGTGCCAGCAGATGCTTGAGGGTCCGCTTGTGCTCCCCATCGTGGTACTTCAGGTGCTGCGGCAGGCGCCAGGCCAACCGCACCACCTCCATGTCCAGCAGCGGCGCGCGCGTCTCCACGCCCGCCGCCATGCCCGCGCGATCGACCTTGGCGAGAATGCCCTCGGCCAGGTCCATGCGGAAATCCAGCAGCTGGATGCGGGCCTCGGCCGGCAGCGCCGTGTCCTGCTGCTGGAAGATCGTCATCGGCTCGCGTGCACCCAGCACCACCTGCGCCGGCTGCCGCCAGCGCGTCACGCGCTGCAGGTAGTGACCTTCCACGTCGTTGGCGGCGACTTCCGCCACCAGTGCGCGCCAGCCGCCCAGGCGGCCGCGCTCGACATTCATGCGGTTGCCGCTGCGCCGCGCCAGATCACGCACCCAGTCCGGCAGGCCACCGCACAGGCGTGCATTGCGCAGCGCGCGGCCATAGCTGGGGTGGCCGAAGAACAGTTCATCGCCGCCGTCGCCGGTCAGCGCCACCGGCTTGCGCGCGCCCAGCAGTTCGCTGGCCAGCAGGGTCGGCAGCTGCGAGGCATCGGCGAACGGTTCGCACCAGACCTGCGGCAACCGCTGCAGCAGATCCAGGCCCTGACGCGCGTCCATCCGGTGCAGATGATGCTGCACGCCCAGATGCCGCGCGACCTGCGAGGCCCAATCGCTCTCGTCATGGCCGGGATCGTCGAAGCCAACCGTCCACGCTTCGATCGGAAGGGTCGACTGTGCCTGCATCATCGCCGTCACCAGCGAGGAATCGGTGCCGCCGGACAGGAACGCGCCGCAGGCCAGCGGCGAATGCATGCGTGCGGCGATGGCCTTCTGCAGCACAGCTTCCAGCTGGTCGGTCGCCTGCTCGAGGCTCGGCGCCGGCTGCAGCGGTTCCTGCAGTGCGCTCTGCATCGCATCGCGTGCGCACCAGTAGCGTGAACCACCCTGTGCGGCCTGGCTGGAGCCGCCAGCCGCATGGTCATTCAGATCGATGCGCAGCATCGCGCCTGCCACCAGCTTGTGGATGCCGCGGTAGATGGTGTGCGGTGCCGGCACGTAGTCGTGGCGCAGCAGCAGGCTCAGCGCATCCTGGTCGATGCTCGGGGCGAAACCGGCAAAGGCCTGGAGTGCCTTCATTTCCGAGGCGAACAGGAACCGGCCCTGGTACCAGCCGTAGTACAGCGGCCGCTCGCCAACCGGATCGCGGGCCAGCCACAGTTCGCGCGACTCGCGGTCCCATACGCTGAAACCGAACGCGCCCTCGATGCGGGAAAGCGCCCGTTCCACGCCCCACTCGATGATCGCCTGCAGCAGCAGCCGCGCATCGCTGCAGCTGCGTGGCAGATCGCGCAGCTGCGACTGCAGGTCGGCCCGGTTGTACAACCGGCCATCCAGGCACAGCACGTAACGGCCACAGTCCGAACTCAGGGGCTGCAACGGCATATCGGTTGGCGCCCGGCAGTGGCCCAGCGCCAGGCCGGCCTCGGCGTCGGTCCAGTAGCCGATGCGCCCCCGGCCGCGCTGCTGCAGGGCGCGCAGCATTGGCGCCAGCTGCTGCAGCAGGTGTTCGTCCTCGGCGGGCGGCAGCCAGGCCCCGACCACGCCGCTCATCGGGCACCTCCGCAGCGGCAGCGGCGGGACGGGTTCAGCAGGCAGGCGGCGGCGGGCGACATGGGAGCGACACGCGGAGCGGAGGAGACTCCATGCTCGGCCCGCACCCGGCCCTGCGTCAGTCGCTTTGCTGTCAGCGATGGTCACCGTGCGTATCACGAAGGTAACGTTTTGTAACAGCATCAGGCTATGCTGGACGCCAAGTTGTTGCCAGGCCTGAGGCCCGGCCCGTGCGCCAGCAACCCCGGCTGAATGGCGCCCGCCCCCGGGACCCGGGCGGCCCGAAGGCTGGGATAGCATCGCCGCGCTCGTGCCGTGGCGGTACGTGTGCGTCCACGGAGGCCTTGAAAATGCTGGATATCGTACTGGTCGAAGACGATGCCCGCCTGGGTACGATGGTCAGCGACTATCTGCAGCGGCATGGCTACCAGGTGGCCCACGAGCGCAGCGGTGAGCGTGCGGTGGCCCGGATCCTGGCCGACAAGCCCGCCCTGGTCCTGCTCGATGTCGGCCTGCCCGACCAGGATGGTTTCGAAGTGTGTCGGCAGATCCGGCCCCACTATGACGGCATCATCTGCGTGCTGACCGCCCGCACCGACAACATCGACCAGGTGCTGGGACTGGAACTGGGCGCCGATGATTACATCGGCAAGCCGATCGAACCACGGGTGCTGCTGGCCCGCCTGCGCGCCCACCTGCGCCGCCACCGCCGGGTCGAACCACGCGACGGCAGCCTCCGCTTCGGCGAGCTGAGCATCGATCCGTCCACCCGCAACGTGTACCTGCAGGGCGCGCTGCTGGAGCTCACCACTGCCGAGTTCGACCTGCTGTTCCTGCTGGCCAGCAATGCTGGCCAGATCCTGGACCGCGATGCGCTGCTGCGCGGCCTGCGCGGGATCGCCTTCGACGGCCTGGACCGTTCGATCGATGCCCGCATCTCGCGCCTGCGCCGCAAGCTGGGCGACAACCCGGAGCAGCCGGAACGGATCAAGACCGTGCGGGGCCGCGGCTACCTGTTCAGCCGCTCGGCATGGGGATGAAGCGTACGCCCTCGGCGATGCGCGGCCACGCCTTCCACTTCCTCCGCTACGGCATCGGCTTCCTGGTTGCCCATCTGTTGCTGATCGTGCTGGGACTGTGGGCCTGGGATGCGCTGCTGGAAGACCGCACCGAAGCCGGACTGCAGGCCGAAATGCGTGGCACCCATGCCCTGCTGCAGCACCGCTTCGCCGAAACCCCGCGCGAGCAGTGGCCGACGCTGGCGCGCGAACTGGACGCCGACTTCGCCTATGCCCTGCGCATGGTGCCGTTGGCAGAGGCGATGAAGGCGCTGCCGGCCAGCCAGCGCCCCCCCTTCAGCAACGGCCGGGTGCAGATCGACCTGGAGCACATGCGCAGCCTGCAGCGGATCGGCGACAGCGACTACGCGGTGATGCTCGGGCCGTTGGACGAAGCGCTGCCTGACGAGGGCTGGCAGGACAGCGAAGTGTCAGGCGTGGCGATCCTGCTGCTGATCCTGATGGTGGCCGTGGCGCTGCCGATGTACGTGATGGTCTACCGCCTGTGGCGCGACGTCTCGCAGCTGGCCCAGGCCGCCCGGCAGATGCGCGACGGCCAGCTGGATACCCGCGCGCCGCGCGCCGGCACTGCGCTGGTGCGGCCGCTGGCCAATGCCTTCAATCACATGGCCGAGCAGCTGCAGCAGCTGCTGGAAAGCCAGCGCGTGCTGGCGCAGGCAGTGGCGCACGAAGTCCGCACGCCGCTGGCGCGGATGCGTTTCGGCCTGGCCGACCTGGAGGACACCGCGCTGGACGAGATCCAGCGTGATGCCTTGGGCGGCCTGCGCACTGATGTCGATCGGCTGCAGCACCTCACCGATGCCGGCGTCGAGTACGCCGCGCTCGGCCGCTGCCATCAGCTGACCCGCCAGCGCCTGCAGCTGGCGGCACTGGTACGTGGCGTGGTGGCCCAGTTCGCACCGCTGCCGATGCCGGTACAGCAGGTGCTGTCGCCGGCGGGCCTAGTCAACGTCAACCGGCACATGCTGGAACTGGCACTGCGCAACCTGCTCGGCAATGCCCTGCGCTATGCGCGGCGGAAGATCCGTATCGCCAGCACGGTCAACGACGGCAGGCTGTGCCTGCAGGTGGAGGACGATGGCCCCGGCATCGCACCCGAACTGCGCGGCCAGGTGCTGCAACCCTATGTGCGGCTGGATCCGGGTAGCCCCGGTTTCGGCCTCGGACTGGCGCTGGTGCAGGTGGTGGCCGACAAGCATGGCGGCCTGGTCGAAGTAACCGATTCGGAGCTGGGTGGTGCCTGCATCCGACTGCACCTGCCGCTGGAAAGCGGCGCTGCCGTCGAGTGCGATGCGGCCTGCTAGGCCGCTGGTTCCGCACGCGGCAACGCAAACGCGAACAACGCGCCGCGCTCGCTGTCACGCAGTTCGATGCGGCGGCCGTGCAACTGCACGATGCGCTGCACGATCAGCAGGCCCAACCCGCCGTTCTCTCCACGTCGCGCGCCCAGCGCGGCCGGTGCCTGGAACAGCTGCGTGCGCAGTGCAGGGGCAACACCAGGTCCATCATCGGCCACGCTGACCTCCACGCTGTCCGGCGTCGCGCGCAGGCACACCTCGATCCGCCCACCGTCGGGCGCATGCCGCAGCGCGTTGTCGAGCAGGTTGGTCAGCACCCGCTCGACCAGGCCCAGATCGGCGCGCACCAGCGGCAGGCCGGGTGGGAAGTCCGCGTGCAGGTACTGGTTGCGAGCCTGCGCCGCCAGCTCGAATTTCTGCAGCACGTCCTGCAGCAGCTCCGGCAATGCGAACACTTCCCACTCCAGGCGCACTTCGCCATGTTCCAGCCGCGCCAGCTCGAACAGCGCACGCGCAAGCCGGCCAACCTTGGCGCTCTGCGCCAGCGCGATACCGAGGTAGCGGCGGCGCTCGTCCGGCGACAGCGTGGCGTCCTTCAGCGCCAGCGTTTCCAGATAGCCGTGCAGCGACGACAACGGCGTGCGCAGGTCATGCGAGATGTTGGCGACCAGCTCGCGGCGCTGCAGGTCCTGCTGGCGCAGCTGCTGCCACTGCTCGCCCAGCCGCTGCGCCATCTGCGCGTGTGCGTGCTCGAGGATCACCAGCTCGTCGCGCTCACCGGCGCGCAACGGCTCCGGCGGCGGCAACGGCGTGGGTGCGTCGATGTCAAAGGCCTGGATGCGCCGGGTCAGCCGCCGCAGCGGGCGCGTCACCCAGTAGAAGGCCACCAGCCCGGCCAGCAGGCCCAGGCTGCCGACCAGCATCACCGACCACAGCGTGGTGTTCCACTGGCTGCCGGCGGCAAGGTCGTCGGACAGCATCTGACGGTGTTCGCCGACCAGCACCACGTACACATAACCGGCCTGGCGACCCTGCACGATCAGCGGCGCGGCACTGAACACCTTGCGGCCGTCCGTGCTGCGCGGGTCATCGCCCAGGATCGGCAACGGCGCACCGGCCAGCAGCCGGCGCAGCGGTGCCACGTCCACCCGGTTGCGCACCAGATGGCCTGTCGGCGCATCGTGGCCGAGGATGCGGCCCTGGTCGTCCAGCAGGTAGACCTCGACGCTGGGGTTGACCGCCATCAGCTGGCCGAACAGCGCGCGCACGGCGGCATCACGCATGCCGCCGGTGTCCATCAGTTCGCTGCGCTGGGCAATGTGCTCGGCCAGGCCCAGCGACAACCGCTGCACCACTTCCTGCTCGTGGCGGGTGTTGGCGCGCATCTGCAGTGCCAGCAACGCCATGCAGCACATCAGCATCAGCGCAGCGATCACCGCCGCCAGCTTCTGCCACAGGTTCGGCTTGATCATGCCGCCGCCCCGGCAGGATCGACCAGCTTGTAGCCACGGCCCCACACCGTCAGCAGCCGCCGTGGATTGGCCGGGTCCGGCTCGATCTTGCTGCGGAGGCGATTGATGTGGGTGTTGACCGTGTGCTCGTAGCCATCGTGCTGGTAGCCCCAGACCTGGTTGAGCAGTTCCATGCGCGCGAACACCTGGTCCGGATGACGGGCGAAGAACAGCAGCAGGTCGAACTCGCGCGGGGTCAGCTCCAGTGCGTTGCCATCCACCGAGGCGGTACGCGCGACCGGATCCAGCTGCAGACCGCCCAGCTCGATCGCGCCGGCATCGATGCGCGCGCTCTGCGCCATCGCCTCGGCCCGGCGCAGCAGCGCACGCACACGGGCCACCAGTTCCGGCATCGAGAAGGGCTTGGCCAGGTAATCATCCGCACCCAGTTCCAGGCCGACGATGCGCTGCGTTTCGCTGCCACGCGCACTGATGATGATGATCGGCACATAGCGCGCCATTGCGCGTGCACGCTGGCAAACCTGCAGGCCGTCCACGCCGGGCAGCATCACGTCCAGCACCAGCGCATCCCATGGCCCTTCCTGCTCGAGCAGGCGCAGGCCGGCATCGCCGCTGGCGGCATGGGCGACGTCGTAGCCCTCATCGCCCAGATGCATGCGCAGCAGGTCGGCGATGTGGGCATCGTCTTCAACGATCAGCACGCGTTTGGTGGACATCGGCAGCTCGGGGGCCAGTGGGGAGGCTGGCTGCATTGTGGCGCGGGATGGCCGCCGATACCTCACGAAAAATTGAATCCTGCGTGAGGATTCGTTGACCCGGGCGGGCGCAGCATGGCCCCGTCGCCCCTTCCCGGAGTCCGCCATGTCCCTTACCCGACGCCATCTGCTGGGCCTGGGCGGTGTTGCCACCGCCGCCGGCCTGCTCGGCCTGGGGGCCTGCAGCCGTGCCGCCCCGGCCGCCGCTGAAGCGCGCCCGTCGCGACAGTTCGAGGTCATGCGCAGCGATGCCGACTGGCGCCAGCGCCTGACCCCGGCGCAGTACGCAGTGCTGCGCCAGCAGGCGACCGAGCGCCCGTACAGCAGCCCGCTCAACAGGGAACACCGGCAGGGCACGTTTGCCTGCGCCGGCTGTGCGCTGCCGCTGTTCTCCTCCTCCACCAAGTTCGAGAGCGGCACCGGCTGGCCCAGCTTCTGGGCGCCACTGCACAACGCCATCGGCGAAGACCGCGACGTCACCTTCGGCATGCTGCGGGTGGAGGTGCACTGCCGCCGCTGCGGTGGCCACCTCGGTCATGTGTTCAACGACGGGCCTCGCCCAACCGGACTTCGCTACTGCATGAACGGCGCGGCGATGGTGTTCGTTCCCGGTGCCGCTGAGGGCGGTACGGCCGATGGCTGGCGGGTGCCGGTCGGTTCTTCCCCTGCTTCCGGAGCCTGACGATGCTGCTGTTGCTGCTTGCCTACCTGGGGGGCGCGCTGACCCTGCTCAGTCCCTGCATCCTGCCGGTGCTGCCGTTCGTGTTCACCCGTGCCGACCGCCCCTTCCTGCGCAGCACGCTGCCGCTGCTGCTGGGCATGGCACTCACCTTCACCGTGGTCGCCAGCCTGGCTGCGGTGGGCAGCCAATGGGTGGCACAGGCCAACCAGGTCGGACGCTGGATCGCCCTGCTGCTGATGGCGCTGTTCGCACTGGCATTGCTCTGGCCACGACTGGCCGACCATCTGCTGGCGCCGTTCCAGCGCGTGGGTGCCGGCTTGAGCGCGCGTGCCGATGCGGCCGACGCAGCGGGGCGTGGCGGTGCGTGGACCTCGCTGCTGATCGGCATCGCCACCGGCCTGCTGTGGGCACCCTGCGCCGGGCCGATCCTCGGCCTGGTGCTGACCGGTGCCGCGCTGCACGGGGCCAGCGCCGGCACCAGCACGCTGCTGCTGGCCTACGCACTGGGCGCGATTACCGCACTGGCGCTGGCGGTATGGGTAGGTGGCCGCGTGTTCCGCGCGCTGCAGGCGCGGCTCGGCCTCGGCGATGTGCTGCGCAAGGTACTGGGCGTGGCCGCACTGCTGGCGGTGGTGGCGATCGGCCTGGGCTGGGATACCGGCCTGCTGACCCGCCTGTCCGCGGTCAGCACCGCGCGCATCGAGCAAGGCCTGCTGGATGCGGTACCCGGCACGCAGCCGGCAGCACCGTCGATGATGATGATGGCGGGCCCCGATGCGGGTGCCAGTGCACCGCTGCCAGTGGAAGGCACCCTGCCCGCGCTGGACGGTGCCACCGGCTGGCTCAACAGCCCGCCGCTGACGGCCCAGCAGCTGCGCGGCAAGGTGGTGCTGGTCGATTTCTGGACGTACTCGTGCATCAACTGCCTGCGCGCGATGCCGTTCGTGCACGAATGGGAGCGCCGTTATCGCGACCACGGCTTGGTGGTGATCGGCGTGCACACCCCGGAATTCGCCTTCGAGCGTGACCCGCGCAACGTGATGAAGGCGGTGCAGCAGCTGAAGGTCGAGTACCCGGTGGCGCTGGACAACCAGTACACGATCTGGCGCGCGTTCAACAACCGCTACTGGCCGGCGCAGTACTTCGTCGATGCGCAGGGCAACATCCGCAGCCACCAGTTCGGCGAGGGCAACTATGCGCGCTCGGAACAGGTGATCCGTCGCTTGCTGACCGAGGCCGGCCAGACGAACCTGCCGCCGCCGGCCGATCCGGCCGCCGCCGATCTGAAGGGCGTGGCTGCGCAGGCCGACATGGACAATCTGCGCTCGCCGGAAACCTATCTGGGCCACGCCCGTGCCGAGCAGTTCGCCTCGCCCGGTGGGCAGCGCAGCGACGCCGCGTTCGACTACACATTGCCGGCCACCCTGGCGTTGAACCAGTGGGGCCTGTCCGGACGCTGGACCGTTACCGACGAGGCTGCGCAGCTGCAGCAGGCCGGTGGCCGCATCGCCTTCCAGTTCCATGCGCGCGACCTGCACCTGGTGCTGGCACCGGGCCAGGAAGGAAAGCCGGTGCGCTTCCGCGTCCTGCTGGATGGCAAGCCATTGCCCGCCACCGATGCCGGCACTGATGTCGGCGCCGATGGCAGCGGCGTGGTCGACGAGCACCGCCTCTACCAGCTGGTGCGCCAACGCGGCACGGTCAGCCCGCACCGCTTCGAGATCGAATTCCTCGATGCGGGCGTGCAGGCCTATGCCTTCACCTTCGGTTGAACCGGGAGGACACGATGAAATTCTCCTTTGAGCAGGGCATTGCCGCTGGCGTTGCCGGACTGGTGGCCACGGCACTCATCGCCGGCGTGCTGCTGGTTGACCATGGCGCCATCGCGGCACCGGTCGAAGCCAGCGCGCAGACCGGCGCGCTGCCAGCACCCAGCGGCGATGCCGCGTTCCGCGATGACGCCACCCACGCCAGCGTGGTGTTCGCCGGCGGTTGCTTCTGGGGCGTGCAGGGCGTGTTCCAGCATGTCAAAGGCGTGAGTAATGCGGTGTCCGGCTACATCGGTGGCAGCGCTGCCAATGCCCGCTATGAGCGGGTCAGCAGCGGTCAGACCGGTCATGCCGAAGCGGTGAAGGTCGACTACGACCCACGCCAGGTCAGCTATGGGCAGTTGATGCAGGTGTTCTTCTCGGTGGTGCACGACCCGACCCAGCTCAACCGCCAGGGGCCCGACCACGGCAGCCAGTACCGGTCGGCGATCTTCACTGACGACGCCCGCCAGCAGGCGGCCAGCCGCGCCTACATCGCCCAGCTCGGCCAGGCCGGCAGCTTCCGCGCGCCGATCGTCACCCAGCTGGTCAGCGGCCAGCGCTTCTACCCGGCCGAGAGCTACCACCAGAACTACATGACCAATTACCCGCAGGCCGCCTACATCCGCTACTACGACGCGCCGAAGCTGGCCGCCTTGGGCAGGCAGTTCCCGGCGTTGTACCGGCGCGATGCAGCGCTGGTGCCGATGCGCTGACGGCATTTCCGTGGGGCCGGCTGGCGCTCGGTGCGGCTCCTGCCGATGCGGTAACGCCCCGGGTAGTGCCGGCCGCTGGCCGGCTCTTGCGGTTCCAGGGATTGCCGGCCAGCGGCCGGCACTACCAAAAAAAGACGCACGGCCATCCAGCCGTGCGCTTGGAAAGTACCGGCCGTGCCCCGATCAGGCCCGGCCGACAACGACATGCTAGGCTCGCCGTCATCATGGGTACAGCACCAGATGGCGGGAAACTCGATGGATACAGATGATCAGAGCGCAATGATCCCCCCCCGCTACCAACGGCTGTCCGACGAACTGGCCGAGGCCATCCACGGCGGACGCCTTCCGGTAGGCAGCCGCCTGCCCTCGCTGCGGCAGATGGCCCTGCAGCGCAGGCTCAGCCTGAACACGGTGATCGCCGCCTACCGCCAGCTGGAAGACGCTGGTCTGGTCATTCCGCGGCCCAAGGCCGGCTTCGAGGTCGCGCCGCGGCTGTCGGTGCCGGAACGTTCGCTGCGCGACACACCTTCTGCGCCCACCGCGCCGCTGCAGCAGGTACTGATGGCCCGCGTGCTGGAAGCACAGCGCCGCCCCGGCGTGATCGACCTGGCCTTTGCCGGCCCGCGCGGTCGCCAGTTCTACCCCGGCGCGCAGCTGGCCAAGCACACGGCGCAGGTACTGCGCCATGGCCAGCAGACCGTGGAGACCTACGCACGCCCCAACGGCTCGCCACGGCTGCTGGCGCAGATCGTGCGCCGCGGCCCGCGCATGGGCCTGCATACCCACAGCGAACGCCTGCTGCTGACCCACGGTGCGATGGAAGGCCTGCAGCTGGCGCTGCGTGCAGTCACCCAGCCCGGTGATGCGGTCGGCATCGAGGCGCCGTCCTACTTCAACCTCTACCCGTTGCTGGCCAACCTCGGCCTGCAGGCCATCGAACTGCCCACCCACCCGCAGCTCGGCCTGGATGTGGATGCGCTGGATGCGCTGCTGGAGCACACGCCGCTGGCCGCACTGGTGGTGATGCCGACCGTGCACAACCCGCTCGGCTGCACCATGCCGACCACCGCCAAGCAACGCCTGGCCGAACTGGTCAACGCACGCCAGCTGCCGCTGATCGAAGATGCGGTGTATGCAGAACTGCAGTTCTGCGAACCGCCGGCACCGCTCCTGAAGGCCTTCGATCGCGATGGCTGGGTGATGGTGGTCGGCGGCTTTTCCAAGACGCTGGCGCCGGATTACCGCATCGGCTGGCTCGATGGCGGCCGCTTCGCCGAGCGCATCGCGCTGCTGAAATTCCAGTCCACCGGCGGCGAGCCGCAGCTGCTGGGCGACGCGGTGGCGGCCTATCTGGAAGCGGGCAGCTACGAGCACCATCTGCATCGCATGCGCCGGCTGTACCGCGAACAGGTCGGACGGCTGCGCCAGCTGGTGGCCGAACACTTCCCGGCCGGCACCCGCGCCACCGAACCGCAGGGTGGCTTCCTGCTGTGGCTGGAACTGCCGGGCGTGGACACGCGCGAGCTGTTCGAGCGTGCACTGCAGGAGGACATCGTGTTCATGCCCGGCCAGGTGTATTCACGCGGCGCGCGGTATCGCCATTGCCTGCGGCTGTCGTGCTGCCAGACGCTGGATGCACGCTTCATCGGCGCGGTGGAGCGGTTGGGTGCGATCGCGCGGGAGCTGGCGGCCGCAGCACGGTAGTGCCGGCCGCTGGCCGGCAACTGCACGCAGGTGGATACATCGAGGTTGCCGGCCAGCGGCCGGCACTACCCCAGGTCAATCGAGCAGATGCGTGCTCAGGATCTGGCCATCCGCTCCCGGCAGATGTGGCAGCCGCCCCCAGCACGGCATCGGCAGGCGCTGCTGCAGCGTTGCGATGTTCTCATCCTGGCGCTGCATCGCCGGGTCGATGTGGTTGCCGATCCAGCCCAGGCACTCCACCCCATCGGCCTGCAACGACTGCGCGGTCAGTCGCGCGTGGTTGACGCAGCCCAGCCGCATGCCCACCACCAGCAACACCGGCAACCGCAATGCGCGCACCAGGTCGAGCTGGTCGAGCGTGGCCGAGACCGGTGCCAGCCAACCGCCAACACCCTCCACCACCACGACATCGGCCTGCGCGCGCAGCCGCTCGAACGCTGCCACGATCGGCGCCAGCTCCACCTGCACGCCGTCCTCGGCAGCGGCCAGCTCCGGTGCCAGCGGCTGGCGCAACGCATACGGGTTCAGATCGGCATAGTCCGGTACCGGCCAGCTGGCCGCCTGCAGCGCCAATGCGTCTTCGTTGCGCAGGCCCTGGCCCAGGTCTTCGCTGCCGCTGGCCACCGGCTTCATGCCCACCGCGCGCAGGCCGCGCCGGCGCAGTGCGTGCAGCAGCGCGGTGCTGGCCGCGGTCTTGCCGATCTCGGTATCGGTGCCGGTGACGAACAGGGCGGGCGGCAGCGTGGCGGGCAACGGCATCGACGGGCTCCAACAGGGCAACAGTGTGTGCATTATCGCTGGCCCGGCACGCTTGCTAGACTGCTGGCATGTTCGCCAATGCCTCGCTCACCGGCAGCAAGCCGGAACAATACGCCCAGCTGCTGGAACAGGCCCGTGGCCTGGTCTACGCCGAGTCCGACCGCATCGCCAACGCGGCCAACCTCTCGGCCCTGGTCTACCACGCCCTGCCCGACCTGAACTGGGTGGGCTTCTACCTGTACGACGGCAAGGAACTGGTGGTTGGCCCGTTCCAGGGCCTGCCGGCCTGCGTGCGCATCCCGCTGGACAAGGGCGTGTGCGGTGCCGCCGCCAGCCAGCGCGTGACCCAGCGCGTAGAGGACGTCGACGCCTTCCCCGGCCACATCGCCTGCGATTCGGCCTCGCGCTCGGAACTGGTGGTGCCGCTGCTGCGCGGCGATGAACTGATCGGCGTGTTCGACATCGACAGCCCGAAGGTCGGCCGCTTCGATGCCGACGACCAGGCTGGCCTGGAAGCCATCGCCCGCGTGTTCGTCGAGGCGCTGGGATGAGCGCACCGAAGCTGCGCAACATCGGCCCGAAAAGTGCGGCGTGGCTGCGCCAGGTCGGCCTGCGCAGCCGCGACGACCTGGTCGCGATCGGAGCCGTCGGCGCCTTCGTCAAGGTCAAGCGCGCCGGCTTCAAGCCCAGCCTGAACCTGCTGTACTCGCTGGAAGGCGCGTTGCTGGACTGCCATTGGCAGGAGCTGAGCGAGCCACAGCGTGAAGCACTGGTGCAGGATTACGAAGCACGCATCGCTGCGCATCCGCTGAAGGCAGCCGGCCCGGCATCGGGCCCGGTGCATGAGCAGCGCTTCGATGCCGACGATGATGCTGAGGACAGCGTGGCCGAGGGCGCGGACGAGGATTGAGGCCTCCGCGTTCCTGGGGATGCCGGCCAGCGGCCGGCACTACCAGTGTGATGCGGGATCGGTAGCGCCGGGCCATGCCCGGCGAGTGCGCTCAGGGCTGCTGCAGCTCCAGCAGCTCACCCACCAGCCCGATCTCGCCGCGCTCCAGCCACACCCGCAGGCGCGTGCCGTGGTCGATACGCAGCGCCCAGCACAGCGACATGGGCAGGCCGCAGACCTGCGACAGCACCATGCGCAACGGGCCGCCATGGCTGACCACCAGCGTCGGCACCGGATCGTCATCATCGAGCAGGCGATCCAGCGCGCGCGCGATGCGCCGCTCGAAGTGGCCCCAGCTCTCGCCATTGGGCGGCGGGAACGCGTGCGGGTCGGCATGGAAGGCCGCCAGTGCATCCTCCGGCAAGTCGAACAGCGACCGCCCGTCCCAATCGCCGAAGTCCAGCTCTTCCCATTCCTCGTCCGCTTCCACGTCCAGCCCACGCGGCGTGGCCAGGGCCATCGCCGTATGCAGCGCGCGCAACCGCGGTGAACTGATCACCCGCTCCCAGCGTTGCCCGGCATAGGCCTCGACCAGCTCCTGCGGCAGCCCGGCCAGCTGCGGTGGGTCGCTGCGGCCATCAAGGAACTCGTCACGGCCATTGCCGGCATGGCGGACCAGGTCGAGGATCATGCGGGCGTCCCGGACGGGCGACGCAGGTAAAGCGGAAAACGGGCGGACATCGGCAACGGCACCACGGGATCGAGCAACCATTCTAAAGGCACAGCAAAGGCAGTCGCGCAGGCGCGACGCAACGGGACGGCCTGCGATGCCGTAGACTGCGCCCACTTCCAGGTGACCTGCGGCCATGGCCGGCAGGTTGAAACGGGAAGCCGGTGACGCGTGATTCCACGCCAGGCCGGCGCTGCCCCCGCAACGGTAAGCACGTCAGTTCCAGGCAACACCGCCACTGTGCCGCAGGCATGGGAAGGCGCCTGGACGGTGGCCTCGCGCCACCCGGCGGCAAGCCCGGAGACCGGCCCGGAAGCCTCAGGTCGCGATGCGGTGGGCATGGCGCTGGATGACCGTGGCGTGCGCTGCGGCATCGGCGCACGCCTGCCTTCGCGGCTCCTCCCCTTCGCCACGCGGGCGTGCGTGGCACTTGGAGTCCCCCATGAAGCTGCAGTCCCGAATGCTGTCCCTGGCCGTGCTGGCCGCCCTGCCCCCGCTGGCCCAGGCCGCCAATGACACCACCGCGCTCGACCAGATCCTGGTCACTGCCACCCGCACCCCGATCGCCCTGCAGGACAGCATCGCGCCGGCGCAGGTGATCGACCGCGCCCAGATCGAATCCAGCCAGGCCACTTCGCTGCAGGAACTGCTGCGCGGTCGCGCCGGCATCAACCTGGCCAATGCCGGCGGCCTCGGCAAGCAGAGCTCGCTGTTCCTGCGCGGTACCAATTCCGGCCACACCGTAGTGCTGGTGGACGGCGTGCGCATCAACAGCGCCGACCTCGGCCTGGCCATGTACCAGGACCTGCCGCTGGCGCAGATCGAGCGCGTGGAAATCGTGCGCGGCCCGCAGTCGAGCTTGTACGGCGCCGACGCCATCGGTGGCGTGATCCAGATCTTCACCCGCCGCAACCAGGGCGATTTCGCCCCGCACTTCCAGCTTGGCGGTGGCAGCAACGGCCTGCGTGAAGCCAGCGGTGGCATTGGCGGCGGTACCGAACGCGGCTGGTTCGGTGCCGACATCGCCTACCAGCATTCCGACGGCATCGATGCCTGCCGCGGCTCGGCCACGCTGTTCACCGGCTGCTTCGCCGACGAGCCCGACCGCGACGGTTACCGCAACCTGTCCAAGAGCCTGCGCGGTGGCTACACCTTCAACGACCAGTGGAACGTGGAAAGCAGCGCCCTGCGCGCCGACGGCAAGAACCATTACGACGGTTACTACAACTATTCGGAAACCCGCCAGCAGGTGCTGGCCGGCAAGGTGCGCTACACCCCGTCCGAGCGCCTGGCATTCACCGCAAACGTCGGGCGCAGTGACAACGAGTCGGACAACTTCGGCGACTTCGGTGCACGTGGCAGCGCACAGACCCACCGCGACAGCGCCTCCCTGCAGGGCGATTTCGGCGTGGCCGAGGGCCAGCTGCTGAGCGCAGGCGTGGACTGGAGCGAAGACAACCTGGATGGCAGCAGCGCGGGTTACCTGGTCGACAGCCGCCGCAACACCGGCGTATTCGTGCAGTACCAGGGCCGCTTCGGCCGCCACCAGCTGCAGGCCAGCGCACGCAACGACGACAACCAGCAGTTCGGCAACCACGCCACCGGCAGCGTTGGCTGGGCGATGGAGCTGGGCCACGGCCTGCGCCTCAACGCCAGCTATGGCACGGCGTTCAAGGCACCGACCTTCAGCGATCTGTACGACCCGTGGAGCGGCGTGCCGACGTTGAAGCCGGAGAAGTCCAAGAGCGCCAACCTCGGCGTTTCGCAGCAGGGCCAGGGCTGGCACTGGGGCCTGGACGTGTATGAAACCCGCATCGATGACCTGATCACCTACGATGCGGCAACCTTCAAGATGCAGCAGGTGGAGAAGGCCCGCATCCGCGGTGCCGAGCTGACCGGTGGCGTGCTGCTGGCCGGCTTCGACATCAACGCGCAGCTGAGCTACACCGACCCGCGCAACCGCACCGGCGGCAGCACCCAGTTCGACAACTGGCTGCCACGCCGCGCGCAGCAGACCGCGCGCCTGGACATCGACCGTCGCTTCGGCGATTTCCGCGCAGGCCTGACCGTGCAGGGTGCCGGCAAGCGCTACGATGATGCCTCGAATGCGGTGAAGGTGGGCGGCTACGGTACGCTGGATGTTCGCGCCGAATACGCACTGACGCCATCGTGGTCGCTGCTGGCACGTGCCGCCAACGTCTTCGACCGTCGCTACGAAACGGTGGCATGGTTCAACCAGCCCGGCCGCGAGTACCAGTTGAGCGTGCGTTACCAGCCGAAGTGAGCGCAACGTTCATGGTAGTGCCGGCCACTGGCCGGCAACATCATGACCTTCGGCAACGCATCCCGGGTTGCCGGCCAGCGGCCGGCACTACCCATTGCGTTGGCCGGCTTATCGGCCGGCGGCCAACCCCGGCAGTTCACGCAGGTCGTCGATCACCGCCACCGCATGCGCGGTGGCCAGGTCCAAGCCGCGCGGATAGCCGTAGCGCACCAGCGCGATCGGCATGCCGGCCTCTTCGGCGGCGCGGTAGTCGGTCAACGAATCACCCACCATCAGGCAGGACTCCACCGGCAGCCCGAAGTGCGCGGCGATGTGCCGCAGTGGCTCGCCACTGGGCTTGCGCTGCGGCAGCGAATCCCCCCCCAGTACCAGCGCGAATGCATCACCGATACCCAGGTGCTGCAGCAGCGGCGGCACCAGTGCTTCAGGCTTGTTGGTACAGATCGCCAGTGGCACGTTGCGCGCACGCAGTTGCGCCAGCGCTTCGCCCACGCCATCGAACAGCCGCGGGCTGCGCAGCAGGCACTCACGGTAGTGCACCATGAACACCGGCATCACCTCGGCCAGGTCCACCTCGCGGCCGGCGGCCTGCACCGCCTGCTCGACCAGACGACGCACACCGTCACCGATCCAGCCCAGCACGGTGGCTTCCGGCACGCGCGCCACGCCGATGTCTTCCAGCGTGCGGTTCAGCGCTTCGGCAATATCGGCAGCGCTGTCGACCAGCGTGCCATCGAGGTCGAACACGACCAGCGGATACGGATACGGCAAGGGACTGCACCTGCATGACGTGGGGCCGTCCATTGTACGCCGCAGTATTTTGGGCAGGCCTGCCTCAACCGATCCGGCGCGCGCGCGTGGCCAGGAACGTGGGCAGGTAACGGTCGATCAGGAAGCGCGGCTGCGGCTGCCAGTCTTCCATGAAGCGATCGATGACGAAGCCGGCATCGAGCTGGCCACCGATCAGTTCGGTCAGGCTGTGGCCGAAGGTCAGCGCATCGCCCCGCGCCAGTTTCGCCTCGCGCTCGGCCGGTGGCAGGTCTTCCAGATCCGAATAGGGAATGGCGTACTGCGGCCGGATCAGGCCCTGTGCATCCAGCTGCGGATCGCGTGCACCGACGAACAGCACCGGGTTGTAGAAGCTGGCCATCAGCATGCCATCGCGCGCCAGCACGCGGCGGCATTCGGTCCACACCGGCCGGACGTCGGGCACGTACAGGTTGGAGATCGGGTGGAAGACCACATCAAAGCTGTCGTTGGCGAAGGCGTGCAGATCGCGCATGTCGCCCTGCACGGTGCGCAGCTGCAGGCCGTCGCGCGCCGCCACGCTGCGGTCCTGTTCCAGCTGCCCATCGGACAGATCGAACACAGTGACGTCGGCCCCGGCCGCCGCCAGCACCGGGGCCTGCTGGCCACCGCCCGAGGCCAGGCACAGGATGCGGCGGCCGCGCACATCACCCAGCCAGTCCAGCGGCAGCGCGCGCGGGGTCAGGTGCACCTGCCAGCGGCCATCGCGCGCGGCGGCAATCGTTGAGCTTTCCACCGGGCGCGACCATTCGCGCACTTCGCTGGCCTGGCGGTCCCAGGCAGCACGGTTGTGGTCGATCAAGGCCTGTCCATGGTTCATGTGTTCTCCTTGCCCGGTGGGCGCCAATCCAGATCCTGGAAGGCCGGGCTGGCGAAACACTCGCCCAGGAAATCCAGGAATCGCCGCATGATAGCGGGCTGCTGGCGCCGTGATGCGTACACGGCATGAATGCCGAGTTCGTCCAGACTGAATTCGGGCAGCAGTTCGATCAGCTCGCCACTGCGCAGCAGCGGCGCCACCTGGTAGGTCGGCAGCATCGCGATGCCGGCGCCGGCACGCACCGCTTCCAGCAACAGCGAGGCTTCGTTGGCGCTGATGTTGCCGCCCACCGCCACCGACAGCGAACGGCCATCGCGGTGCAGCTGCCACAGGCTCTTGCCCACGTAGTGATGGGTCAGGCAGTTGTGCGCGGCCAGGTGTTCCGGTGCGGTAGGCGTACCGCGCGCGTGCAGGTACGACGGCGTCGCGCACAGCACCGAGCGGCAGGTGGCCAGCCGTCGTGCGATCAGACTGGGATCGATCTGGCGGGCGATGCGCACAGCAAGGTCCACCCGCTCTTCCACCAGGTTCACCATGCGGTCGACCAGCAGCAGTTCGATGCGCGCCGCCGGATGGCGTGCGACAAAAGCGGCCACCGCCCGCGCCAGGTGGCTCTGCCCGAACGACACGCTGGCGGTCACCCGCAACGTGCCGTGCGGTTCGGGATCGTCGCTGGCCAGCTCACCGTGCAGTTCCTCGCCGATGGCCAGCATCTGCCGGAAGCGCACCAGCGCCGCCTCGCCGGGGCCGGTCAGGCTGACCCGGCGCGTGGTCCGGTGCAGCAGGCGCGCGCCCAGCCAACCCTCGACCTCGGCGAGGTAGCGGGTGACCATCGCCCGTGACATGTCCAGCACCTCGGCGGCGGCGGTGAGGCTGCCGCGCTCGGCCACCTCGACGAACACGGTCATGGCGGTCAATCGGTCCATATGCTCGATCCATGCAACAAACAAGCGCGTTATACGCTGTTTTTCGAGCGACTTCAGCGGCCTAGAGTGGCGCCATTCCCACCCCATACCACCCCACGGAGTCCTGCCATGAAGATCGCCCTCGTTGGTTCCACCGGCAACATCGGCCGCCAGATCGCCCGCCACGCGCTGGCCAACGGCCACGAACTCACCGTCATCGTGCGCAGCGCGCAGGATCTTCCGGCCGAACTGGCCGGTGCCCATCCGGTGATCGCCCCGCTGGATGACCAGGATGCCCTGGTCGCCGCCATCGCCGGCCACAACGTGCTGGCCAGCGCCTATGGCCCGCGTCCGGGCGATGACATCGGCCGCGTCGGCGACGTGGCTGCACAGCTGGCCGCCGCCGCGCGCAAGGCCGGTGTACCGCGCCTGGTGGTGGTCGGTGGCGCCGGCAGCCTGGAAGTCGCGCCGGGCGTGCAGCTGGTCGATACCCCCAACTTCCCGGAGGCCTACAAGCCGTACGCGCTGGCCCATCGTGAAGCCTTCAATCGCCTGCAGGCGGTGGACGACCTGGACTGGACCTTCTTCTCGCCGGCCGCCGAAATCGGCCCGGGCGAAGAGCGCGGCCAGTACCGCGTGCAGCCCAAGGCCTTCCTCGCTGATGCCAGCGGCCACAGCCGCATCAGCTACGCCGACTACGGCGCCGCGTTCGTCGCCGAGCTGGAAGCGCAGCAGTACCCGAAGCAGATCATCACCGCGGCGTACTGATCGACGCGCGTGCCCTGTAGAGCCGAAGGCAACGGCAGGAGCCGTTGCCAACGTCACTTGCGACGGCCCGCAGGGGCCCGGGCAAGGACGCCCGGCATAGCCCACGTTCGGCTCCCCATTCGACACAAGGAATTTCCAATGCGCACCGCTGCCCTGCTGCTTCCCCTCGCCCTGGCCGCCAGCTTCACCAGTGCGCCGCTGCTGGCCGCACCGGCCACCGCGGCGCCCGCGGCAGCGACAAAATCCCAGCTGCACCTGCAGACCTTCCATCCCGGTCCGCAGGCGATGTTCTCGGTGTCCTCGGTGCTGATCGAAGGCCGCCGCGATGCGATCCTGGTCGATGCGCAGTTCGGCGCCAGCGACGCGCGCAAGCTGGTCGAGCTGATCCGTGCCAGCGGCAAGCAGCTGACAACGATCTACATCAGCCACAGTGATCCGGACTACTACTTCGGCCTGGCTACCCTGCAGGACGCGTTCCCGCAGGCACGCATCGTCGCCACTGCGCAGACCGTTGCCCACATCCAGCAGACCCAGGCCGGCAAGCTGGCCTACTGGGGGCCGAAGATGGGTGCCGACGTGCCGTCGCGCATCGTGGTGCCGCAGGTGCTGGATGGCGATGCCCTGCAGCTGGAAGGCCAGCGCCTGCCGCTGATCGGCCTGGATGGCCCGACCCCGGACCGCACGGTGCTGTGGGTGCCGTCGCTGCGCGCGATCGTCGGCGGCATTCCGGTGGTGGCCGGTGAACACGTGTGGATGGCCGACACGCAGACGCCGAAGTCGCATGCCGACTGGCTGCAGACCCTGCAGCGGTTGCAGGCGCTGAAGCCGAAGGTGGTGGTGCCGGGGCATTACGCGCCGGGTGCCGCACTGGATGCCAGCGCGCTGGTGTTCACGGCGGACTACATCCGCGCGTTCGATGCCGAGACGGCAAAGGCCAAGGACAGTGCGGCGCTGGTGAAGGCGATGCAGGCGCGCTATCCGAAGCTGGCGGGCGTGGCGTCGCTGGAACTGAGTGCGAAGGTGGCCAAGGGCGAGATGCAGTGGCCGTGAGGTAGGGAGTTTTCTTTTTGCAGGGCTGCGCCCTGCACCTGCAGAGGCAACAGCAACAGCAACAGCTGGCTATCCGTGGGATGGCGAGGTGGGTCCGGTTGCGGGGGACGCTGCAAGTCCCCCTCCGGGGCCCGGCCCAGCCGCTGGCGGCTGTGCGTTCGGGCGCTTGCGAAGCAGTGCTTCGCAAGCAAAGCGCCCTCACCCATGTAAGCTCGATCGCGGCTTGCTCGTGTGCGCTGTCCTGCGCACACGGCAAGACCGGGGTTGGGCGTCCTGCCCAACCCGCCCGAGGCATGCCTCGGGCCCATGCGGCTCACGCCCCCGCAACCGGACCCACCCCGCCTTCGACAGTTTCCCGCTATCTGTCGGAACCTGCTGCTGATGGTGGGTGCCGACCGTTGATCGGCACGGGGCCGGATCCCATTGCTGCGCAACGGGCTCTGACCCCACTGTTTGATGATTAGGTATCTGTGGGATTGATCATGTCGTGCTCGAACAATTCCCCCTGCACCACCGGCTCCTTTTCGCGGAAGCCACCCAGCCCGACGCCGACCAGGCGGTAGCGCGTCTCGGCCGGCAGATCGACGCGGGCGCGCAGGGCCAGTGCGATGTCACGCAGCTCTTCCATCGATTCCGGCGGGCGCTCCGGGGTGAAGCTGCGGGTGAGGATGCGGAACTGCGCGGTCTTCAGTTTCAGCACCACGGTGTGGCCGATGCGCTCGGTCTTGCGCGTGGCGTTCCAGGTCTTCCCTGCCAGCTGCACGATCGCCTCGGTCAGGTCTTCCAGCAGCAGGTCTTCGGCGAAGGTGTCCTCCGAGGAGATCGACTGCACCTGCTGGTCCGGTTCCACCGGCCGCTCGTCGATGCCACGTGCGCGGTTGTACAGGCTGCGGCCGAAGCTGCCGAATGCCTCTTCCAGATCGATCAAGGCCCACTGCCGCAGGTCGCCGCAGGTGACGATGCCGCGCGCGGCCAGCTTGCCTTCCATGACCTTGCCGACGCCGGGCACGCGGTTCACCGGCAGCGGCGCCAGGAACGCATCCACGCGCTGCGGCGGAATCACGAACTGGCCGTCGGGCTTGCGCCAGTCCGAGGCGATCTTGGCCAGGAACTTGTTCGGCGCGATCCCGGCTGAAGCAGTCAGGTTCGTTTCCTCGCGGATCTGCGCGCGGATGGTGCGGGCGATGTCGGTGGCCAGTTCAATGCCACTCTTCGGCTCGGTCACGTCCAGATAGGCCTCGTCCAGCGACAGCGGCTCGACCAGGTCGGTATGGCGCAGGAAGATCGCGCGTACCTGCTGTGACACCGCCTTGTAACGCGCGAAGTCCGGCGGCACGAAGATCGCGTCCGGGCACAGGCGCTCGGCACGCACGGCGGGCATCGCCGAACGCACGCCGAACACGCGCGCCTCGTAGGACGCCGCACACACCACCGAGCGGGCGCCACGCCATGCCACGACCACCGGCTTGCCACGGAGTGACGGATCGTCGCGCTGCTCCACCGACGCGTAGAACGCGTCCATGTCAACGTGGATGATCTTGCGCAGTCGGGTCATGTCAGCTGGGAAAGGCGGGGCCGGGCGGGGTGGGCCACACGCCGAAGTATGGTCGTTGCACATCAACAGGATGCGCGTATTCCCTTGAAAACACTACGGTTGCGTACGGTTGAAATGTTTGATCGGCGCAGTTTCCACGGGCATTCTCGGGCGCTTGTTTCCCTGTTCTTCGCTTCCAGGATTGTGCTTCATGACCCGTCTCCACGCGTTCAACCGCGAACAGCTGCTGGCCAGCGCACGCGGTGAACTGTTCGGCACCGCTGCCGGCCGTCTGCCCAACGACCCGATGCTGATGTTCGACCGCATCACCGACATCCGCGAGGACGGCGGACCGCATGGCAAAGGCATGGTACGCGCCGAACTGGATATCCGCCCGGACCTGTGGTTCTTCGGCTGCCATTTCATTGGCGACCCGGTGATGCCCGGCTGCCTGGGCCTGGACGCCATGTGGCAGCTGACCGGCTTCTTCCTGACCTGGCTGGGCGCCCCCGGCAAGGGCCGCGCGCTGGGCTGTGGCGAAGTGAAGTTCACCGGCCAGGTGCTGCCGGAAGCCAAGCTCGTGCGTTACGAGATCGACATCAGCCGCGTCATCAACCGCAAGCTGGTGATGGCCCAGTCGGACGCCCGCATGTACGTGGATGACCGCGAAATCTACAGCGCGCGCGACCTGCGCGTCGGCCTGTTCACCGAAACCGGGAGCTTCTGATGCGTCGCGTCGTCATCACCGGCATGGGCATCACGTCCTGCCTCGGCAATGATCTGGATACCGTTTCGGCCGCGCTGCGCGAAGGGCGCTCGGGCATCACCGCCCTGGCCGACCACGCCGAAGCGGGCCTGCGCAGCCAGGTCGGCGGTCGTGTCGACCTCGATCTGGAGGCACTGATCGACCGCAAGCAGAAGCGCTTCATGAGCGATGCGGCAGCCTTCGCCTATCTGGCCATGCGCGATGCCATCGCCGATGCCGGGCTCAGCGCCGAGCAGGTCAGCAGCCTGCGCACCGGCCTGATCGCCGGTTCCGGTGGCGGCTCCAGCGAATGGCAGATCGGCGCGGTCGACCTGCTGCGCGAACGTGGTGTGCGCAAGGTCGGCCCGTACATGGTGCCGCGCACGATGTGCTCGACGGTCTCGGCCTGCCTGGCCACGGCCTACCAGATCAAGGGCGTCAGCTATTCGCTGTCGGCCGCCTGCGCGACCTCGGCGCACTGCATCGGCGCGGCCGCGGACATGATCCGCCATGGCGCGCAGGACATCATGTTCGCCGGTGGCGGTGAAGACCTGCACTGGTCGATGAGCGTGATGTTCGATGCGATGGGCGCGCTGTCGACCAGCTTCAACGAAACCCCGGCCAGCGCCTCGCGTCCGTACGACAAGGACCGCGACGGCTTCGTCATCGCCGGTGGTGGCGGCATGCTGGTGCTGGAGGACTACGACCACGCCGTTGCGCGCGGCGCGCACATCCACGCCGAACTGATCGGCTATGGCGTGACCTCCGACGGCGCCGACATGGTCGCTCCGTCCGGCGAAGGCGCGGTGCGCTGCATGAAGATGGCGCTGCAGGGCGTCGATCGCCCGCTGGACTACCTCAACACCCACGGCACCTCCACGCCGCTGGGCGACGTCACCGAGCTCAATGCGATCCGCGAAGTGTTCGGCGATGCGGTGCCGCCGCTGTCCTCGACCAAGGCGCTGTCCGGCCATTCGCTCGGTGCGGCGAGCGTGCACGAGGCGATCTACTGCCTGCTGATGATGCGCGATGGCTTCGTTGCCGGTTCGGCCAACATCGGCGAGCTGGACCCGAAGGTGGAGAGCTTCCCGATCCTGCGCGAAAGCCGCCAGCAGAAGCTGGATACGGTGATGTCCAACAGCTTCGGCTTTGGTGGCACCAACGCCGCGCTGGTGTTCGGGCGGGTGTGAGGGGCAGGTGTGCCGACCAACGGTCGGCACCCACCAGGGCAGTAAAGAGTGCCAACCAAGGTTGGCACCCACCGGGGCATTGGGGTCTGCCGACCAACGGTCGGCACCTACCGGTTACCTCGGCAACAACGGCAGCAGCAGCGCGTGCGCGTCCACCAGCGATCCAACGATGCGGTGGCCCAGGGCACGCAACTCTTCATCCGGATGCACCAGGTCAGGCACCTGGATCACGGTCATGCCGGCCGCCAGCGCCGCACGCGTACCGGCCGGTGAGTCTTCCAGCGCCAGGCAGCGTTCCGGCGCCTGGCCCAGCCGCTGCGCGGCCAGCAGGTAGATGTCCGGCGCCGGCTTCGGCCGCGCGACGTCGCCACTGGTGATCACCGCATCGAAGTACGGCAGCAGGCCGGCCGCAGCCAGCTTGCGGTTGGCACGCGGCTGCCGCGTGGTGGTTGCCACCGCACGCGGTACCGCATGCGCCTTCAGCAGTTGCAGCAACTCCAGGATTCCCGGCCGCAACGGCAGGCCGGTCTGCGTGCGTGCTTCATACAGGTCGTGGCAGCGCGCGGCCACCGCCTCGATCACGCTGTCCTCGATGCCCTGCGCACGCAGCAGCGCGTGCGTGTCACGGTCACCGAGGCCGACCATGCGCAGGAACACCGCCTCGTCCAGGCCCAGTCCGAACTCTTCGGCGGCCTGGCTCCAGCAGGCCAGCGAAACCCGCTCGCTGTCGATCATCAGGCCGTCCATGTCGAAGATGACGGCGTCGGGGAGGAACGGCAGCGCAGCGATGGTGGTCATGGAGCGAACAGCGTATCCAGGTCGGTGGAGGTGAGCTGCCGCCATTGCCCTTCGTCCAGCCCCTGCAGATCCAGCCCGCCGACGCGGCTGCGGTGCAGGGCCTGCACGTGGTTGCCGGTGGCGGCGAACATGCGGCGTACCTGATGGTAGCGGCCTTCGTGCAGCACCAGGCGCGCGCGGCGCGCATCCAGCACTTCCAGTTCAGCCGGCAGCAGGGGCGTCTTCTCGGACTCCAGCATCAGCGTACCGCTGGCGAACAACGCTACCTCATCGCCGCGCAGGTCGTCGCTCAACTCGACCTCATAGACTTTCGGCAGCTTCGACTTCGGCGAGATGATCCGGTGCAGCAGGCCGCCATCGTCGGTCAGCAGCAGCAGGCCACTGGTCTCGCGGTCGAGGCGGCCCACCGTGGACAGCACCGGATCGCGATCGCGGAAGCGCGGCGGCAGCAGATCGTAGATCAGGCGGCCGGTGTCCTTGGTCGAGCAGGTGTAGCCAGCCGGCTTGTGCAGCGCGATCGACAGGCCCACCGGCGGGTCCAGCGGCTCGCCGTCGACACGGATCGCCTCGTGCGGCACCTGGTCGTCGGCATACAGCACCTCGCCGTCGGCGTCGGTGACGCGGCCTTCGCGGAACATCCACTGCACCTGCTTGCGGCTGCCATAGCCCAGGTTGGCGATGAGCTTGACCAGCTTCACTTGCCCTTCCCCTTCACCGCTTCCACCAGCTTGAAGCCATCACGCTCGGCGATCACGCGCACCGCGCCAAAGCTCTCGTTGAGCGTGTACTCGTACGGCAGGTGGCGGTTGGCCACCACGTACAGGCGTCCGCCCGGGCGCAGCGCCTGCGCGGCCACGGCGATGAAGCGCTGGCCGATGTCCGGGCGATCGGCGCGCGACGGCGTGTGGAACGGCGGGTTGCTGATGATGACGTCGTAGCCCGGTTCGATGCCGGCGGTGACGTCCTGCCACAGGAAGCGCAGCGGCAGCGGGCGCGGCGGCGGCGCCAGATTGAGTTCGGCCAGTGCCAGCGCGCGCTGCTCGGCTTCGTACAGGTCCAGCGCGGTGATCTTCGGGCAGCGTTCCAGCAGCTCGCGCGACAGGTAGCCGTAGCCCGCGCCGAGGTCGGCGGCACGCCCGGCCAGGTCGGCCGGCAGGTGTTCGGCCAACAGCGCCGACGCCGGGTCGATGCGATCCCAGGCGAACACGCCCGGGCGGCTGAGGAAACGGCCCCCGACAATCGGGCGCACTGCATCCAGCGCCGACCAGCGCTTGGCCAGGTCGGCGTCGTGCTGGCCCTGCATCGGCGCGGTCCAGTACACGCGGCAGTGATTCTTGGTCAGGCTGCCGCCGAGGCCGGTCAGCTGCTTGAGGTCACCCTCGCCCGAGCGTGCGCCTTCGTTGTTGGACTGGCAGGCAACGATGCGGCCGCCGTCGGCGACCAGCGCCAGCGCGCGGGCGAACAGCGCGCGGGCTTCTTCACGCTGGCGCGGCGGCAGCACCAGCACCAGCGGGTAGCGGCCCTTGCCGGCCACATCATCCAGCTGGCCGCTGACGGTCCAGCCAGCGGCCTGCTGCAGCGGCTGCGCGAACGGGGCGAAGCTCTGCTCGCAATGCACCTCGCGGTTGCCGGCCACTTCGCGCAGCGGCCAGCCGTCGCGGGCCCGCAGGAAAGCCACGGGGCCTTCCGGCCAGCGCAGGGCGCCTTGGGAGAACGGCAGGAACAGGGTCTGCAGGGGGGCGTCGTCGCTGGAGGCCATCGGCGCGGGTACTTCAAGCGTGAGGGCCGTCCATTGTACCGGCTTGACCGGGCCGGCCCCGGCAGCCGCTTTGCGAAACCCGAACGGGGCCTTGATCTGCCAGCAACATTGGAACGTTCAGGGTAGAGGCTCCCCCGGAAACCCAGGAGAACCTGCATGCGAGCCTTGTTCGTCGGTGGCGTGGTCGACAACAGTGAAATGGACCTGGAAGGCAGCCATCCGCCCGTGCATTACCCCGAGGACACCGGCGGCGGCCACTCGCGCTACCGGCTGCACCAGGTCGGTCATGGTGCCGACGGCAGCGTGGCCTATGCGGTGTATGGCGCGCCGGACCTGGCCGATGACGAGGTGGCGAGGGTTGCGGAGGAGCGGGCGTATGCACGCCGGTTCGAGGCGACGCCGACCCTGTTCGAGCACTGAGCGCAGCAGCCACGCATGGCGTGGCTCTACTGCAACCTCTGGTAGATCCACGCCAAGCGGGGATGGACCCGGCAGGTTGCCGTCAAACCCTCGGCGGCAACCTGCGGATGCTGGCGATCTCGTCCAACCACACATGGTGCTGCTGCACCGGCGTGTCGTAGTCATCCAGGCGCAGCTGGCCGTTGCTGCCTTCATCACCAGCGACGTTGCGGTATTGCTGCACGGTTGGCCTCACGGCCACCGTGCCGAGCAGGCGGCGGCCATCGTGCAGAATCAGTTCCACCTGCGTTTCGCCATCCAGCTGCGGCAGCAGGGCTTCCAGGCGCGCGATCTGCGCCGGATCGGTGTGGATACGTGGAGCTATACGGGACATCGGCGACCTCCTGATTGCAGGGTCGCCGATCGGCCGTGAATGTTCAGTGCAGCGCGCTGTCCGCGCGCGGCACCTGCACCTTGCGTACGGCAGCCACCAGCTGCGCCACCGAGTACGGCTTGGCGACATGCTCCTGGAAGCCCGACGCCAGCGCGCGGCGGCGGTCATCGGCACGCGCCAGTGCAGTCACCGCCACCGCAGGCAAGGTTGCCGCGTCCACGCCCATGTCCTCGCGCAGCGTGCGCACCAGCCCATAGCCATCCATGCCCGGCATGCCGATGTCGGTCAGCATTATGTGGTACTGCAGATGGCCGTTGTCGGCCAGCAGTGCCAGTGCCTCGCCGGCCGAGCTGGCCGCCGACACGCTGGCGCCCTGCTCTTCCAGCATGCGCCGCAGATACTCCAGCACCTCCGGCTGGTCTTCCACCGCCAGCACATGCATGCCCCGCAGCGGATACGGTTCGACGATCACCGGCTCCAGGATCGGCCCGCTGATGACTTCGCGCAGCGGCCGGCGCTCGGCATCCGGCAGGTGCTGGGGCAGGCGCACGGTAAACGTGGCGCCGTGGCCATGGCCTTCGCTGGCGGCGGCGACGGTGCCGCCGTGCAGTTCGACCAGCTGCTGCACGATCGCCAGGCCCAGGCCGAGGCCGCCATGGCGGCGCGTGGTGGTGCCATCGGCCTGGCGGAAGCGGCTGAACAGGTGGTTGAGGAACTCCGGTGCGATGCCATCGCCGGTGTCGCGCACCGTAATCACCCAGTGGATGCCGTCGGCCTGCAGCTGAACGTCGATGCGGCCCTCGGCCGGGGTGAACTTGATCGCATTCGAGAGCAGGTTCCAGAACACCTGCTGCAGGCGCGTGGCATCGCCCAATACCAGGCTGGGCTGCTCGGGCAGCTGCAGGTGCACGTCCAGCGCCTTGCCTTCGGCCACCAGTTCCTGCGCGCCGATGGCTTCGCCAAGCAGCGTGCGCAGGTCCAGCACTTCCACCTCCAGCTGTACCTTGCCCAGCAGCATGCTGCTGAGGTCGAGCATGTCCGAGATCAGCCGCTTCTGCGCACCGGCGCTGTTGGCGATCACGTTCAGGCCCTTGTACAGCGGGCTGGTGTTGTCCACGCGCTGCAGCAGCAGCTCGCTCCAACCGAGGATGGTGGTCAGCGGCGTGCGCAGCTCGTGCGACAGCGTGGCCAGGAACTCGTCCTTCAGCCGCGCCATGTTCTCGGCGGCGCTGCGCGCGGCGCGTTCGGACTGCAGCAGTTCCTCGCGTGCCAGTTCGATCTCGCGGCGCTCGGTCACGTCCGGGCTGCTGCCAGCCAGGCCGATGAAGCGGCCCATGCGCGAGAAGCGCGGGCGCGCGTTCATCTCCAGCCAGCGCCACTGGCCGTCGGCGCGCCGCGCACGTACCAGCGCATGCATCGAACGCTGCGCCTTCAGTGCTTCCTGCAGCTCGTACTCGAATACGGACGCATCGTCTGGATGCACCAGGCCGCGCCAGACATCTTCAGGAACGCGCGTTTCGTCGCCACCGAAAAACTCGCTGAAGGCGCTGTTGACGAAGCGGGCGTGGCCGCGCTCGTCGAGCACCCATACCGGCATCGGCAGGCCATCGGCCAGTGCGCTGAAGCGGGCTTCGCTTTCGCCCAGCTCCACTTCCATCTGCTTGCGCGCGGTGATGTCGAAGAACAGGATGCCGACCTTGTCTTCGCCCGGACGACCAACGCGCACCGCATCAACCGCGAACGAGCGGCCCAGGGCGCGCGCTTCCATCTCGAACTGGGCGGGGCGACCACTGCGGGCCACTTCACCGTAGATGCGGAACCAGTCTTCCTCGTGGTTCGGTTCCAACGCACTCATGCGCTGACCGCGTGCGTCCTTCAGGCCGGTATGGCGCTCGAAGGCGTCGTTGACCTCGATGAAACGATAGTCCACCGCGCGGTCGCCTTCGAACAGCACCTGGATCACGCAGAAACCGGCGTTGATGCGCTCAAGCACGCCATGATGCAGGTCGGGTTCGGGCGCCGGCACCAACATCGGTGGGCGCTCCACTAGGGGCGGCAGTGTGGACAAGGGCGTCTGGACGGGCCGGATTGGAGATACAGCATGTTCCAGAGAGCGTATTCACAGCGTCAAGCGCCGTCAGTCAGGGTTGACGACGATGAATTGGCGGTAACCCCCCTTGCATACGACGCAGCCAGCCATTGCAGTGACCCGGCCACCGGATCACACTCGATCCGTGATCAACATCGTCCCCAGCGCGGGGACGCAGGAGACCGTCATGAAACGCGCACTCGTGATTGCCCTGCTGGCAGGCTCCCTGGTGGCGGGCGGCGCCAACGCTGCAGCGCGCAACGTAACCGGTACGGACGCGCCGCGTGCGTTGCAGGCCAATGGCCCGGTCAGCGTGAAATGGGCGGATCCGGCCACGTTCACCGAGATCCGCCAGAGCACCAACCGCTTCGAGGCCGAACGCGGTGACTGGGTACAGCAGCTGGCCCGCTACCTGCAGACCACCGCTGCCAAGCCGCTGCAGCCTGGGCAGACCCTCGACGTCACCCTGGTGGACATCAAGCGTGCCGGTGACTACGAGCCGTGGCACGGCCCGCGTGCGCGCGACATCCGCGTGATGCGTGATATCTACCCGCCCCGCATCACCCTGCAGTACACGTTGAAGGACGCCGACGGCCGTATTGTGAGCGAAGGCGACGCCCGCCTGAGCGACTCCGGCTACCTGCAGGGCAGTGGGTTGCTGACCAACAGCGATCCGCTGCGCTACGAGAAGCGCCTGATTGATGACTGGGTGAAGCGCCAGCTCGCCAGCCAAGCCACCGCTGCGCGCTAGGCCCCTCGGCAGGTGTCGACCCTGGTCGACACGCATTCACCGCGCCGACCAAGGTCGGCCGCGACCAGAGCTGCGCATGGCGACCGCTGCGCGCCAGGCCCCCCGGTAGGTGTCGACCTTGGTCGACACGCATTACAGGGCGCCGACCAAGGTCGGCCGCTACCGAAGCCGAGCGTGGGCTCGGCGCTACACGTACACCTTCGCCACGCGCTTGACCGCGCACGGCAGCTGGTACGCGCTCACGCCGCATCGCGGCGCCAGTTCCGCCAACGTCGGCGCACTGCCCCACAGTTCCACCACGCTGCCCACCGCGGCCTGCGGATGCGCGGTCAGGTCCACCGTCAGCATGTCCATCGACACGCGCCCGATCAGTGCGCCGGGCTGGCCATCGATCAATACCGGCGTGCCATTCGGGGCGAACTGCGGATAACCGTCGGCATAGCCGAGTGCAACCACACCCACGCGGGTGCGCGCCTTGGCCACGAAGCGCGCGCCATAACCCACCGGCTCACCCGCTTCGATCCAGCGTTCGGCAATCACCTTCGACTGCATCGTCATCACCGGGCGCAGGCGCTCGGTCAGCGTGGTGTCGTCCGGCAGCGGGTTCGCGCCATACAGCATCAGGCCCGGGCGCACCCAGTCACTGCGCACGTCCGGCCAGCCCAGCAGCGCCGGCGAGTTGCAGACGCTGGTCTCGCCGTGCAGGCCGTCGATGGCGCGCGCGAAGGTCGCCGCCTGTTCGTGGGTGCGTTCGCTGTCCAGCTCGTCGGCGCGCGCCAGGTGGGTCATCAGCACGATGCGCTCGACCTGCGGCAGCGCTGACAGGCGCGCGTGCGCCGCGCGGAAGCTGTCCACGTCCAGGCCGAGGCGATGCATGCCGCTGTCCAGCTTCAGCCACACCGTCAACGGGCGCGGGCTGTCGAAGGCGGCGACGGCCTCCAGCTGCCACGGCGAACCCACGGCGAACCAGAAATCATGCTCGGCCACCAACGCCATGTCGCTGGGTTCGAAGATGCCTTCCAGCAGCAGGATCGGCGCACGGATGCCGGCCTGGCGCAGTTCCAGCGCCTCTTCGATGGTGGCCACGCCGAAGCCATCGGCCTCGCCTTCCAGCGCCTGCGCACAGCGCACCGCGCCATGCCCATAGGCATCAGCCTTGATGATCGCCAGGGCCTTGCCACCGCCCAGTTCACGGGCGAGCCGGTAATTGCTGCGCAGGGCGCCCAGATCGATCAGCGCGCGGGCAGGACGCATGTGCGGTTCTCTTGTTGCGGCGCGTGACCGTACTGGCCGTAGCGGAAAATATCCAGGCCTTCGGTGCTGATCTGCGGCTGGCGCGCGCTCATCAGGTCAGCCAGGTAGCGGCCCGAGCCGCAGGCCATGGTCCAGCCCAGGGTGCCGTGGCCGGTGTTGAGGTACAGGTTGCGGAACGGCGTGGCGCCGATCACCGGCGTACCGTCCGGCGTGGCCGGGCGCAGGCCGGTCCAGAACTGCGCGCGCGACAGGTCGCCGCCCTTCGGATAGAGGTCGCTGACCACCAGCTCCAGGGTCTCGCGGCGTCGCTGCGACAGCGACAGGTCGAAGCCGGCCACTTCGGCCATGCCACCGACGCGGATGCGGTCGTCGAAGCGGGTGACCGCCACCTTGTAGCTCTCGTCGAGGATGGTCGAGGTCGGCGCCATCGCCGGGTCGGTGATCGGCAGGGTCAGCGAATAGCCCTTCAGCGGGTACACCGGCAGGCGCATGCCCAGCGGTGCGACCAGCGCCGGCGAATAGCTGCCGAGCGCGACCACGAAGCGGTCGGCGGTTTCCAGCTTGCCGTCGATGCGCACGCCGGTGATGCGGTCGCCATCGAACTCCAGGCCGGTGATGTCCTGGTCGAAGCGGAACTCGACACCGGCCTCCACGCACATCTGCGCCAGGCGACGGGTGAACAGCTGGCAGTCGCCGGTCTGGTCACGCGGCAGGCGCAGCGCACCGACCAGGCCATCGACATGCGCCAGGGCCGGTTCGGCCTGGATGATGCCGGCGCGGTCCAACACCTCGTACGGCACGCCGTACTGGGCCAGGATCTCGATGTCCTGCGCCGAGGCATCCAGCTGCTGCTGGGTGCGGAACAGCTGGGTGGTGCCCAGGTCGCGGCCTTCGAATTCGATGCCGATCTGCGCGCGCAGCTCGTTCAGGCAGTCGCGGCTGTACTCGGACATGCGCACCATGCGCGCCTTGTTGATCGCATAACGCTCGTGGGTGCAGTTGCGCAGCATCTGCCACAGCCAGCGGTACTGGGCCAGGTCCATGCCCGGTTTGATCGCCAGCGGCGCGTGCTTCTCGAACAGCCAGCCGATGGCCTTCTTCGGCACGCCCGGGGCCGCCCACGGCGAGGTGTAGCCGAACGACAGCTGGCCGGCATTGGCGAAGCTGGTTTCCAGCGCCGGGCCGGGTTGGCGGTCGATGACCGTGACTTCAAACCCGGCCTGTCGCAGGTACCAGGCACTGGTGGTACCAATCACGCCGCTGCCGAGAACTAGGACTCGCATGGGACTTCTCCAACCCGATCATTCCCTGCACTGGAGCGCACAGGGACCATAATTGGGGAAGTATAGACAGCCATTCCCAGTTGATTTGCCTGTTTTGAAATCAACCGGCAGGATGTTCTCCTGCAATTCATTCCCCAAGGTTGACGACCATGGCCACCCGTACCCGCGAACTGGACAAGATCGACCGCAAGATCCTGCGCATCCTGCAGGCCGAGGGCCGTATTTCCTTCACCGAACTGGGCGAGCGGGTCGGCCTGTCGACCACGCCGTGCACGGAGCGCGTGCGCCGGTTGGAGCGCGAAGCGGTGATCACCGGCTACCACGCCCACCTCGACCCGGCCGCAGTGAAGGCCAGCCTGCTGGTGTTCGTGGAAATCAGCCTGGCCTACAAGTCCGGCGACATTTTCGAGGAGTTCCGGCGCGCGGCGCTGAAGCTGCCCAACGTGCTGGAGTGCCATCTGGTGTCGGGCGACTTCGATTACCTGCTGAAAGCGCGGATCAGCGAAATGGCCTCCTATCGCAAGCTGCTCGGCAGCACGTTGCTGACACTGCCGCACGTGCGCGAGTCGAAAAGCTACATCGTGATGGAAGAAGTGAAGGAAACGCTGAGCTTGCCGATTCCGGATTGAGGCGGTTGCGATCGGGGTCAGAGCCCGCGTTGCGGGCTCTGACCCCGGTCATGGCAACAGTCAACGCTGCTGTGGATGTTTCTGCGAGCGCTGTTCCTGCTGCTTGCCGCCCTTGTGCGGCTGCTGCGGGTCCATCTGCTGTTGCTGTTGCTGCTGCGGGTTGCGGCCCTGCGGTTCCTTGCCGGGATGACGGTTCTGCTGGTTTTTCATGATCGCGATCCAGTGGACAAAGGACATGCGGCGGCGAAATGCCGGCGCACGGTCACGTTGGTCCCGGAACGGTTAATCGCAGGCGAAAAAGCAGTGATTGGCAGACCGTTGTTTTCGTGCGTTCAGCCCGCACAGCCTGCAGCCGCTGCCCACCTGGATTGGCGTTGGAGGTCAGCGCTTGATCTGCTGGCCATCGCCGGCCGGCACGCTGTCGTAATAGCGGCCGGTGCGCGAGTCGAACACGCGGTTCGGGCCGGCCGGGCGCACCCCGGGAACGATGCGGCCATTGCGGTCATAGACCTTGTCGGCAGACTTCGGGACCGGCGCCGGCGCGACCTGGGCCGGACCGGTGGACTTGATCGGCTGCGTCGGCTGTGGCGAGGGCAGTACCTGCGGCTGCGGGCGCGCGGCCTGTGGTGGCGGCACCACCGGCTGCGGTGCCACGGTGGTGGCACTGCGGGTGGCGGTCGGGCTCGACGACGTCGGTACCTGGGCCTGCGCGACCAGCGGCAGCAGGGCCATCAACAACAGGGGAAGGATCGGTTTCATGGCACGCTCCGACGTGGATCGTCTTCACCATGCGCCAACGCCTGTGTGCCGCCCATGAACGGCCATCGCACTTGCAAGCGGGCGCCAGCACCCCCACGTTTTCCGGCATCCCCAGGCCATCGACCCCACGGAGCGCCGCCATGACCGCCTTCGATCTGACGCCCCCCACTGCCACCCAGACCGAGGCGCTGGTTGCCGGCCTCAGCAGCGAGGAGCGCCGCGTGCTGCTGCAGCACGGCACCGAAGCGCCGTTCTGCGGGGTATTCCTCGACAACAAACGCGAGGGTGTCTACTGCTGCCGCCTGTGCGCGCTGCCACTGTTCCGCTCCAGCACCAAGTTCGATTCCGGCACCGGCTGGCCCAGCTTCTTTGCTCCGTTCGACCCAGCGCACGTACGCGAGATCCGCGATACCAGCCATGGCATGGTGCGCACCGAGATCACCTGCGCGCGCTGCGGCAGCCATCTGGGCCACGTATTCCCGGATGGTCCGCCGCCCACCTACGAGCGCCACTGCCTGAACTCCGTCTCACTTTCGTTCACCGGCAATGGCGAGCCCTGGCCCGACCCGTTGCAGCGTGGCGGCGCAGAAAGCGGTGTGGCGGGCTGAAACACCCCCCTTGACCGATTTCACAGAATTCCCTCTTCAGAAAACCGGGCGACGGGCCGACAAGGAGATATCCCCTCTCCTTGCGTCGCCCCATGCTCATCATCGTTGGATTCCTGGTCGTCATCATCAGCGTGATCGGGGGCTATCTCGGTGCCCACGGCCGCCTGGGTGCCCTCTGGCAGCCCTACGAGCTGGTCATCATCGGCGGCGCGGCGCTCGGCGCCTTCCTGGTCGGTACCCCGGCCAAGACCGTCAAGCAGACCCTGCAGGCCATGGTGGGCGTGTTCAAGGGCCCGCGCTACAAGCAGCAGGACTATATCGATGTGCTCAGCCTGCTCTATGAACTGCTCAACAAGGCCCGCCGCGAAGGCTTCATGGCGCTGGAAGACCATGTGGAGCGGCCGGCCGAGAGCGCGCTGTTCGGCAACTACCCCAAGGTGCAGGCCGACCACCACCTGATCGACTTCATCACCGACTGCCTGCGCCTGATGATCGGCAGCAACATCGAGCCGCACGAGCTGGAACCGCTGCTGGAACTGGAACTGGAAAAGCATCACGCCGAAGCCATGGCGCCGTCGCAGGTGTTGACCAAGGTCGCCGACGGATTGCCCGGTTTCGGCATCGTGGCGGCGGTGCTGGGCATCGTCATCACCATGGGCTCGATCGGCGGGGACATCGTCGAAGTGGGCGGCCATGTGGCCGGTGCGCTGGTCGGTACCTTCCTCGGCATCCTGCTGGGCTACGGCTTCGTCGGCCCGATGGCGGCGGCGATGGAAGCGCGCGCCGAACAGGACAGCCGCATCTACGAATCGGTCAAGACCGCCCTGCTGGCCTGCCTGCGCGGCTACAACCCGAAGATCGCGCTGGAGTTTGCCCGCAAGACGCTGCCGTCGAACGTGCGCCCGGCCTTCTCCGATTTCGAGCAGCACCTGAAGACGGTCAAGTAAGCCATGGCCGAGAACAAGCCCACCGTCATCGTCCGCCGGGTCAAGAAGGCCGGCCACGCCGCCCACCACGGCGGCTCGTGGAAGGTGGCCTACGCCGACTTCGTGACCGCGATGATGGCGTTCTTCCTGGTGCTGTGGCTGATGGCCACCACCAACAAGAACGACCGTGCGGCCATTTCCGAGTACTTCCGCAACCCCAGCCCGCTGAGTGGGCAGAACGCCACGCCTGCACCCGGCATGGCCGGACCGGGCGGCGCCAGTACTTCGATGATCAAGCTGGGCGGTGCCACCGACATCTCGCGCGGCAACAGCAACGATCCCTTCCAGAACCAGAAGGAGGCCGTGCCGCAGCCGGTGGACCAGCAGCAGCGCGACAAGCAGCAGCTGGAAGCGCTGATGAAGGAGCTGCAGGAGGCGATCAGCAGGAGCCAGGCGCTGGAGCCGTTCAAGGACCAGCTGCTGCTGGACCTGACCCCGGAAGGCCTGCGCATCCAGATCGTGGACAAGCAGAACCGGCCCATGTTCGACCTTGGCAGCGCCACGCTGAAGCCGTACACGCAGCAGATCCTGCACGAACTGGCCGAGTACCTGAACCATGTGCCGAACCGGATCAGCCTGACCGGCCACACCGACATCACCGCCTATTCGGCCGCACGCGGCTATGGCAACTGGGAACTGAGCGCCGATCGTGCCAACGCCGCACGGCGCGCACTGGTGGACGGCGGCCTGGAGGACAGCAAGATCACCCGCGTGGTCGGCCTGTCCTCGTCGGTGCTGTTCGACAAGACCGACCCGCAGAACCCGATCAACCGCCGCATCAGCATCGTGGTGATGACCAAGGCCGCCGAGGAGGCCGCCCTGGCCGGTGCCGGCCCGCAGGTGGGGCTGTCGGCGCCCACCGCCGACCCGGACGTGCAGGCCGCGCAGGGTGAGGCAAAGTAGACGGTGGGTGCGGACCCTGGTCCGCACATCCGGGAAAGCGTGCGGACCAAGGTCCGCACCCACCAGGGGCATCACCCGGCGCACCCGCTACAATGGCGGTCTTTCCGTTTCCAGGTGATCCCACCCCATGTCCCAGAACTCCAAGGCCAAGCGCGACAAGCGCAAGAAGCAGCAGGCCAAGCGCCCGTTCCTGCGCCTGAACGCACAGCAGCAGGTGCAGAACCATGCCGTGCTGACCAACGAAGACGGCCAGGTGGTCGCGGCCATCGGCCTGCAGGGCCGTGAGTGGCTGCTGGCCATCGGCGGCCAGACCATGGGCAACGCCGAGAACCCGGTGCCGATGCTGGCCATGCTCAAGCACCTGGCCAACGTGCAGGAGAAGGAAGGCCGCAAGGTCAACCTGGAATACTCCGAACTGCTGCAGAAGCTGCTGGACACCCTGGCGGCCGAATCCGAGCAGACCGCCGACGAGTACCTGGACAAGCTGGTCGCCGAGTTCGAAGGCGTCGACGCTGCTGAAGGCGAGGAAGGCGAAGCCGCCGAGGGCAACGTGGCCGAAGAAGCCGCTGCCGAGGCCGCTCCGGCCGCTGACAGCGACAGCAAGCCGCAGGCCTGAACCGGCCGCGGCGGTGACGGTCTACGTCGATGACGCGGTGCATCCCTGGCGCGGACAGCGCTGGGCGCACCTGATGGCCGACACCCTGGCCGAGCTGCACGCGATGGCGGCGCAGCTCGGCATTCCCCCGCGGGCCTTCCAGAACAAGGCCAGCGGTGCCCACTACGATGTCACTTCCGAGCTGCGCGCACAGGCGATCGCGCTCGGTGCGCGGGCGATCTCACGGCACACCGACCGTGACCTGGTCAAAACGGTGATTGCCAACGCCAGGGCGCAGTACCGGCCGTAGGCCACGTCGCAGGTTCGCCGGACACCAACCGGCACCGACCGGGTAGAGTCGACTGTCAGTCGACTGCTCTCCCATCCGGCCGCGAGAACCCCGCGCTGCGCGCGATAGTCGACCAACAGTCGACTCTACCCCGTCGGGTCGTCCCCAGCGGAGCAACCCATCAGGCCGTGCCCAGCAGATCGTGCCCGCCGGGTGGTGGCGGGCGGATCGGCCCATCGCTCAGAACGGGTCGCTGCCCAGCCGGATTTCCACGTTCAGCAGCGAGCACAGCGCCAGCATTGCGTCGTCGTCGCGGGTCAGCGCCATCACGCCGGTGAAGCCGTCGCTGCCGGCATCCACGCTCCACAGCGTGTAGTTGTGCTCGCGCAGGCGGTCGAAGGCGGTGGACATCAGCTGCACGCCGTCCAGGTCTTCGGCGAAGTCCTCGTCATCCAGGTCGCCGCCCCAGTCCAGCTGCAGGTTGAAGCGCGCCGACAGCTCGTTCACCGCCGACTGCAGCGATTCCAGGTCGTCGCGTTCCACCTCGAAACCGGACTGCCAGGCGATGGCCGTGAACAGGGCCGGCAGCCAGTCGCTGTCCGCTTCCAGCGGCTGCCCGTCCTCGGCCAGGTGCTCGCGCCAGCGGTTGAACTGCTGCAGGGCCAGTTCCTCGTCGCCCGGGTTGATCAGCACCAGCAGGTTCCAGACCCGTGCCTCGAAGCCATCTTCGTCGAAGTCGTGGATGTCTTCCTCGAAGTCGAAATAGTCGCTGTTGTCGGGCATGGCGGAACTTCCTCTGGGGCAGGCCGGCATTCTACGGTTTATCCTGTGCCGCTGAAGCCGGCCTTGGTGGCCGTCACTGTGAATGAAGCGATGAGCGATACCCCTCCCGACCACCTGGCGATCAACCCGGCCAGCCCCTTCCATGATGCGCAGGCGCTGGAGCGCGGCGTCGGCGTGCGTTTCAACGACGTCGAGCGTGACAACGTCGAGGAATACTCGGTCAGCGAAGGCTGGATCCGCGTGCAGGCCGGCAAGGCCCGCGACCGCCGCGGCAACCCGATGACCATCAAGGTCAAGGGCAAGGTCGAGGTGTATTTCCTGGACCAGAAGCCGGAATAAGCACGGCTCCCGGATCCTGGGGTCAGATCCCTTTCCTGCGGAAAGGGATCTGACCCCGATCAACGCGGACCGAGGTCCGCACCCACCCGGGGTACACGGTCATTCGCGCTTGCGCGATTCCAGCAGGTCCAGGTTGCGGATCAGGCGCCGCGAGATCTCATCGGAGATCACCCCGCGCCGGGTCAACCGGAACAGCTCCTCGCGCTCGGCATTGAGGCCGGCGCTGCGCAGCTGGTGGTAGCCCATTTCCATGCGCCGTACCTTCTCCGGGTCCACGTCGGGCCCATCACTGTCGCGCTCCAGGTGCCGCTGGTAGAGCAGGCTCACCCGCGAGGCGGCGTCGTTGTACAGCTGCACGTTCTCGGTGTTCTGGTTCATCACCAGCTGCTGGCGCATGCGCTCGACCCCGGCCAGCGCGGCCTTCGACGACAGCCGGCGTGCCAGGTCCTCTTCCTTGCGCTCGCCCGAGTCAGCCGGCAGCTGCAGGCCCTTCAGCAGCTGTGGCAGCGCGATGCTGGCGCCCAGCAGCGAGAACAGGATCACCGATGCGGCCAGGAAGATCACCAGGTCACGCGCCGGGAACGCACTGCCGTCGGGCAGGAACAGCGGCAGGGTCAACACACCGGCCAGGGTGATCGCACCGCGCACGCCGGCCACCGAGGTCGCCACCACGATGCGCCAGTTCGGTGCCTCGCCCCGCTCCAGGCCGCGACGGCGCGCGCGCAGCAGGTTCCAGCGCAGCGACAACCACACCCACAACAGGCGCAGCACGACCAGTGCCAGATTGATCACCACCACATACACCAGCAGCCACCACGCACTCTGGTGGCCGGTCTCGTTCATGGTGGTGGTGGCGCGTTCGACGATGCCCGGCAGCTGCTCGCCCAGCAGCACGAACATGATGCCGTTGAAGCTGAACTGCAGCATGTTCCAGACCCCGGCGCGCTGCACGCGCATGCTGCCGGAGACGCGACCGGTCAGCTCGACATAGCTCATCGCGATACCGGCGGCGACCGCGGCGAGGATGCCCGAGGCATGGATCTCTTCGGCCAGCAGGTAGGCCGCGAACGGAATGAGCAGGTTGACCAGCATCGCCGCGCCGGGCTCTTCGCCGAAGCGGCGCCACAGCCAGCGCTGGAAGGTGGACACACCCAGCGTCACCGCCACGCCCACCGCCAATCCCGCCACCGCCACCCACACGAAGGTCAGCGAGGCCGTGGCCAGCGAGAAGGTGCCGGTCATCACCGCCGCCACCGCGAAGCGGAAGCAGACCAGGCCCGAGGCATCGTTCAGCAGCGACTCGCCTTCCAGGATGTGCATCAGGCGCTTGGGAATCGGCGCCTTCGAAGCGATCGCGCCCACCGCCACCGGGTCGGTCGGCGAGACGATGGCCGCCAGCGCGAAGCACACCGCCAGCGGCATCACCGGAATCAACCAGTGGATCAGGAAGCCGGCGCCGATGACGGTGAACACCACCAGGCCGAACGCCAGTTCGAGGATCGCGCCCTTGTCGCGGAACAGGCCCTGCTTGGGAATGCGCCAGCCATCGAGGAACAGCAGTGGCGGCAGGAACAGCAGGAAGAACACTTCCGGCTCCAGCGCGTGGCCACGGTTGAACACCCCGGCGATGACCGCACCCAGGCCGATCTGCACCAGCGGCAGCGGCAACGAGAACGGCAGGACGCGAACCAGGTAGCCGCTGGCGACAACGGCCACCAGCATCGCCAGGACGACTTCAATGGTATGCATGCTTCTTCCAGGAAGCGGCGCGTGGGGAGGCTTGGAGGCCAGCGCCGGAAACCCGGAAAAAACTACCACATGCGGCCATGGCCGCGACGGCCGGGGCCGCCGCGCGTCAGCCCCGGCTCATGCCCCGTCGAAGCGGTACAGATCCATGGCGAGGAAGCCGGCATCGATGCCGGCATCGATGCGGCGTGCGCCGAAACCGCCCTCGCCGGCCGCGCCCATTGCAAAGAACAGCGGCAGCAGGTGCTCGTCGGTCGGGTGCGCGCGTTCGGCGAACGGCGCCTGCCGGCGGTAATCCAGCAGGGCCTGGCGGTCATCAGCGGCCAGGCGCTGCTCCACCCATTCGATGAAGGGCCGCACGTACGGCGCTTCCTTGCCGTCCTGGTAGTCGCCCCAGTCGTGCAGGTTGTGGGTGATGCTGCCGGAGCCGACCAGCAGCACGCCCTGTTCGCGCAGCGGCGCCAGCGCACGGCCCAGCGCGAACTGATGCTCGGGGCCGAGCAGCGGCTGGATCGACACCGGCACCACCGGGATGTCCGCCTGAGGGCGCAACAGCCGCAGCGGTACCCACGCGCCGTGGTCGAGGCCACGCTGCGGGTCGATGGCCACT
This sequence comes from Stenotrophomonas sp. I18B00994, assembly GCF_014145825.1. Taxonomy (NCBI): domain Bacteria; kingdom Pseudomonadati; phylum Pseudomonadota; class Gammaproteobacteria; order Lysobacterales; family Lysobacteraceae; genus Stenotrophomonas; species Stenotrophomonas sp. I18B00994. The sequence continues at coordinate 226,421 of NZ_JACIUW010000006.1, forward strand.
GGCAGGCCTGCGGCGGCGATGCGGCCGGCCACTTCTTCGGCCAGTGCCGGATCACCCGGTGCCGGGTACTGCAGTTCGAACAGCGCGCGCGGGAAGCCACCGAAGTCGTGGATGGTCGGCGGCTGTGGATGCGCGCCAACCAGCGGCTGCCGGCCCAGCCAGTGCGCCGAAGCCATCACGATGGCGCGCGGCGTCGGCAGATCGCGCGCCAGCTCGGCCAGGCGCACGCCAACCTGGCCCGGCTGCAGGGCAGTCATCGGCGAACCATGGGAGATGTACAGCGAAGGCAGGCGGGACATGGAATTCTCCAGTTGCAGGATCAGGCGGCGATCAGCGCGAACGCAGGGTCCACTTGCCATCGCCGAGCAGGAACAGCACCACCAGCGCCAATGCCCAGAACGCCGGGTACTCCCAGCCGCCGCCGGCATTGGCGAAACCGAAACCGTTGGCGCCGTGCACGGTAACGATGGTGCCCAGCAGCAGCGGCACGCCGACCAGGCCCACCCAGCGTGCGTAGATGCCCAGCAGCAGCGCGACGGTGATCACCAGTTCGACGCCGATGGTGAGGTAGCCGAGCACACCGGGCAGGCCCAGAGACTCGAAGAACGCCGCCGTACCGGCCGGGGTGAACACCAGCAGCTTGGTCAGTGCGTGGACCAGGAACAGCACGCCCAGAGCCAGGCGCAGCAGGGTGGCGCCATACGGCGCCAGCGGCGAAACAGGAGCGGTCGTGGTGTGCATGGCAAAGCACCTTGAAGGAAGTGGGCACAGGTTATTGCGCCTTCACTGGCCGATAAATACGATCGTTTGACCGTATTTATTTCACAAGGCGCAACAATGGACACCCTCGAGGCGACGCGCGTGTTCGTGGCGGTGGTCGAGCGCAACGGCTTCAGTGCCGCCGCCCAGGCCCTGGACATGTCCACCGCCGGCGTCACGCGCCAGGTCGCGGCGCTGGAAAAGCGCCTGTCCACCCGCCTGCTCCACCGCACCACGCGCCGGGTCAGCCCGACCAGTGCCGGCGCCGCCTACTACGCCCAGTGCGTGCGCCTGCTGGCCGAATTCGACGCGCTGGAGGCCAGTATCGGCGCGCAGGCGCTGGAGCCTTCGGGCACGCTGCGCATCAACGCACCGGTGAGCTGGGGCATTGCCCGCCTCGGCCCGCTGCTGGCCAGTTATCGCCAGCGCTTCCCGCAGGTGGAGCTGGACCTGGCGCTGTCCGACCGGCTGGTGGACATGGTCGAGGAAGGCTACGACGTGGCCATCCGCATCACCCGCGAGCCCGGTCCCACGCTGATCGCGCGCCGCCTGGGCGAATCGAGGGTGAGCCTGTGTGCCGCGCCGGCCTACCTGGCCGCACACGGCACCCCGCAGACCCCGCAGGAGCTGCAGGCACACGCATGCCTGAGCTACAGCTACTGGGCCGCAGGCAACAACTGGCCGCTGCAGGGGCCCGGCGGTGAAGTGAAGGTGTCGGTAAGCAGCCTGCTGCACGCCAACAACGGCGACGTGCTGCGCGAAGCGGCGATCGCCGGCATGGGCGTGATCCTGCAACCGGACTTCCTGCTGGAAGACGCACTGGCCGATGGCCGTCTGGTGCGCGTCCTGCCCGAGTGGGAGGCCGCGCCGATCGGCATCTTCGCGGTCTACACCAGCCGCAGCCACCTGGCACCGAAGGTGCGCAGCTTCATCGACCACCTGGTGGAAACCGGGGTGTAGCCGAGCCTGGCGTTTGCGGTAGTGCCGGCCGCTGGCCGGCAATCAGACACCTCCCGGTCCTGGGCGAATGCCGGCCAGCGGCCGGCACTACCACTTAGGCGGCGACCTCATCCAGCGCGTCGATGATCCGTTCCAGCGGTGCCGGCCGTCCCAGCAGGTAGCCCTGCACCTGGTCACAGCCGTGCGCAGCCAGCCAGTCCAGCTGTCCCGGCGTCTCCACGCCTTCGGCGATGATGGTCAGGCCCATGCTGTGGCCCAGCGACAGCAGTGCGCGGCAGATCGAGGCGTTGCGTGGATTGGTTTCCACGTCCGCCACGAAGCTGCGGTCGATCTTCAGTATGTCCAGCGGCAGGTGCTGCAGGTAGGACATGCTGGAATAGCCGGTGCCGAAGTCATCCAGCGACACGCTGATGCCCTGCTCGTGCAGGCGCTGCATGGTCTGCATCGCCTGCCCCGGCTTGCGCATCAGGCTGCTCTCGGTCAGCTCCACGTGCAGGGCACCGCGGGCCAGGCCGAAGTCCTGCTGGGCACGGGTGAATTCGGCCACCAGGTCGCTGTTGAAGAACTGCACCGCCGATACATTGACCGCGATCGGCAGCTCGCCCCAACCGGCCTCGACCAGCCGGCGCTGCGCTTTCGCCGCCGCGCGGATCACCCAGCGGCCCAGCGCGAGGATCAGCCCGGTCTCCTCGCACAGCTGGATGAACTCGTTGGGCGGGATGAAGCTGCCGTCGGCCTGCGGCCAGCGCAGCAGCGCCTCCAAGGCGGCCGGGGTGCCATCGCTGGCATGCCGGATCGGCTGGAAATAGAGCTGGAATTCGTTGTCGATGGCGGCATGGATGCGCCCGGCCAGGCGCAGCCGGTCGGCCAGCCGTGTGGTCACCGCCGCATCGAACCAGACCACCACGTTGCCCTCGGCACGCGCCGCGTGCGCCGCCTGCGCGGCCATGCCGATCACCTGTTCGGCGCTATGGCCGTCACCGGCCACATGCACCGCAACGCCGATGCGCGGCTCGAACTGGTGCAGTGAATCCTTGCCGCGCATCGGCGCCGACACGATCTGCAGCAGGTCGTCCAGCACGCGCTGGGTATCGTGCTCGGCACCGATGGCGAACACGAAGTCCTCCGCCGGCTGGAACGCCAGCGTGCCGCAGCGTGCGCCCAACCCGCCCAGGCGGGTCGCCATCGACTGCAGCACGGCATCACCGATCTCACGGCCCAGCGTATCGGCCACCAGCTGCAGTCCGCGCAGTTGCACGAAGGCGATGGTATAGCCCTCGCCCTGCTCATCCAGCTGGTCGGTCAATGCACGCACGTTGAGCAGGCCGGTGGCCGGGTTGTGCCGTGCCTGGTAGGCCAGGTCGCGCTCGTAGGCCAGCCGTTCGCTCACATCCTCGGCCAGCACCAGGCACGCGGGCTGTCCGTCGAAATCGAGTTTGGACAGGTGTGCGCGCACCTCGAACACACTGCCGTCCTTGCGCCGGTGCAGGCGCACGGTTGCGTCGGGGGGATCGCCCACCTGCGCGCGCTGGATGGCACCACGCACCTCGTCCCAGCCTTCGCGCGGGCGGATGTCGAGGATGCTCATCGCCAGGAACTCCTCGCGGCTGTAGCCGTACTGGCGCACCGCCGCGTCATTGACCTCGATGAAGCGCAGCGTGTCCGGGTCGAACACCCAGAATGGCGCCGGGTTGCGGTCGAACAGCAGGCGGAAGCGGCGTTCCACTTCGCTCATCTGCTCGCGCGCCTGATAGCGTTCGCTCAGGTCGGTCAACGCGCCGATCATGCGTCGTTCGCTGTCGGCCACCTCCACCCGCTGTCCGCGCGCGCCGACCCAGCGCACTTCACCACCGGGCAGCACCAGGCGGAACACCTGGTCGAGCACTGCGCCGCCGGCAAAGGCTTGGTCGAAAGCCTGCTGCAGGCGCGCGGCATCATCGCGATGCACGCGCGCGAAGAAATCCGCGACCGGCAAGGCGTCGGTCTGTACCCCAAAGATCTCGCGGGCCAGCGGCGACCAGCGCAGCAGCGCGGCGTCCTCATCCACGTACCAGGTGCAGACACGCCCGACCTGATGGGCCAGACGCAGCTCGGCATGGCCCGCCTTCAGTTCCTCGGCCATCGCCTGCTGGCTGCGGGTACTGCGGCGCACCGCATACAGCAGCACCAGCAGCACCACGACGTAGGCCAGCACGATCGCCACCGATGCCTGCAGGTACGGCCACCAGGGTGCCAGCACGTCTTCATCGGCCAGGCCGATCTGCACCGCCAGCGGGCTGCGGTCGAGCGTACTGATGGTCGTGATGCGCGGCACACCATCGACCACGCCGGGCAGGCTGCCGAGCTCGACCACCGCCTGCTTGCCGAGCAGGTCACGCCGCGGCAGGTCGTAGCGGCGACCGACCGTGCCATGCGGATCGGGCACGCGCGCCAGCATGTAACCCTCGGCGTCGGTGATCGAGACCAGCCCGTTGGGACCAACATCCAGGCCGCCGGCGATGCGCTGCAGTTCACCACAGCGCAGCCGTGCCAACAGCCAGCGTTCACCGGCCATCGGCAGTGCCAGCGGCACCACCCAGTCGCCATCGCTGGCCCGCTGCGGCGGGCCGATGTACAGGGCACTGCCCTGCCCCCGGCGCAGCGGGTCGGTCCACAGCGGCAGCTGCAGGTCGCCGCGCCCGGCGGTCAGCGCGCGCCCGTGGCGGTCCAGCACCACGATGCTGTGCAGTTCAGCGTGGCGGCGCAGCACGCCACCGATGGCCGCCTCCAGCAGTGCCGGAGCCTGTGACGGCACGCTGCGGAACAACTCACCGGCATCGCCGGCGATGCCGGTCATCGCCCGCTCCAGATTGCGCAGTTCCAGCGCCAGCAGGCGCTCGCTCCCCACCGCCAGCGCCCGGCTCTGCCGCTGCGCCGCCTCCAGGCGGCGGTGATGGTCGTTGGCCAGCATGGTGGCCAATCCGGCCACCAGCAACAGGCCCAGCAGCACGCCGCCCCAGGTGATGGCGCGCAACGGACGGGCCAACGCCCGCTTCAACGCGGGCATCGGTCGATCTTCCTTGTGCAGTCGGCTGGCTTCATGCGCGAACGAATCCTCCACATCCCCGACCTCAACGGCCGGCGGACGCCATTCTTGACGCCTGACCCCGTCCTGCATGGCCACCTCCCCGTGTCCGCGCAGGGCTCCAGGGCCCAGCATGCACCACCCCGGTGACGGCGTGAAGATCGCTTCGGCGCGTTCAGCCAGATCCTGCACAGGACCGGCCAGCCACAGGGACGGCCAGCCGGGCTGCGGCGGATTAGACTTGGGGTTTTCCGCTGCAAGAGAAGTCCATGTCCAAGCTGCGCCGTCCCACCCTGGCACTGGCCATCGTTGCCAGCCTGTCCCTGGCTGCCTGCGACCGTCCGGCCGATCCGGCCGCTGGCACCGCCAAGCCCGCCGAGGCTGCACCCGCTGCCGCCAAGCCGATGCTGGGCAGCTTCGGCTTCGATGCCAGCGGCATGGACCGCAGCATCGCGGCCGGCGATGACTTCTTCGGCTTCGCCAACGGCACCTGGGTGAAGAACACCGAGATTCCGGCCGACCGTTCGCGCTTCGGCAGCTTCAACGTCATCGCTGAAAAGACCCTGGCCGACACCCGCGCCATCCTCGAGGGTGCGGCCGGCAATGCGCAGGCCAGCGGTGACGACAAGCTGATCGGCGACTACTACGCCGCCTACATGGACGAAGCCGGCATCGAGCAGCACGGCATCGCCCCGGTGCAGCCGCAGCTGAAGGCCATCGATGCGATCGCCGACAAGGCTGGCCTGGCACGTGCCCTCGGCGGCGAGATGCGCGCCGACGTCGACCTGCTCAATGCCACCAACTTCTACACCGACCGCCTGTTCGGCCTGTGGGTGTCGGTGGACCTGCTGCAGCCGGACCGCACCGCGCCGTACCTGGTGCAGGGCGGCCTGGGCATGCCCGACCGCGACTTCTACCTGGGCGGTGGCCGCATGGCCGAGCTGCGCAAGCAGTACCAGGCCTACATCGCACAGATGCTGCAGCTGGCCGGCGTCGCCGATCCGGCGGGCAAGGCACAGCGCATTCTCGCGCTGGAAACGAAGATCGCGCAGGCGCACGCCACCCAGGAAGAAACCAATGACGTGACCAAGGGTGCCAATCCGTGGACCCAGGCCGACTTCAATGCGAAGGCGCCGGGCATGGACTGGAGCGCCTTCCTCGACGCGGCCGCACTGGGCAAGCAGCAGGACTTCATCGTCTGGCAGCCCAAGGCCGTGGCCGGCCTGTCCAGGCTGGTCGCCACCGAGCCGCTGGATGCCTGGAAGGACTACCTGGCCTTCCACGCGCTGGACCGCGCCGCTGCCTACCTGCCGAAGAAGTTCGCCGATGCCCGCTTCGCCTTCCACGGCACCGCGCTGAGCGGCACGCCGCAGCAGAGCGACCGCTGGAAGCGTGCGGTGGACGACGCCAACCATGCCGTCGGCGAAGCGATCGGCAAGCGTTACGTCGAGAAGCACTTCGACGCCAGGACCAAGGAACGCGCGGACGAGATGGCGAAGAACATCATCGCCGCCTTCGCCAAGCGCATCGATGCGCTCGCGTGGATGTCGCCGCAGACCAAGGCCAGCGCCAAGGCCAAGGTGGCCGGCCTGACCGTGGGCATGGGCTACCCGGAAAAGTGGCGTGATTACACCGGCCTGGAGATCCGCCGTGATGACGCGCTGGGCAATGCGCAGCGCGCCGAACTGTTCGAGTACCAGCGCAACATCGCCAAGCTGGGCAAGGCAGTCGACCACAGCGAGTGGGCGATGCTGCCGCAGACCATCAATGCGATGAACGTGCCACTGGAAAACCGCCTGGTGTTCCCGGCCGCGATCCTGCAGCCGCCGTTCTTCGACGGTGCCGCCGACGACGCAGTGAACTATGGTGCGATCGGCGCGGTGATCGGCCATGAGATCAGCCATGGCTTCGATAACGCCGGCGCGCTGTTCGACGAGACCGGCAAGCTGCACAACTGGTGGACCGCCGAGGACCTGAAGCAGTTCAACGCCGCCGGTGATGCGCTGGCCGCGCAGTTCAGCAGCTACGAGCCGTTCCCGGGCGTGCATGTGAACGGCAAGCTGACCCTGGGCGAGAACATCGCCGACGTGGCCGGCCTGGGCACTGCCTACGATGCCTACCAGCTGTCGCTGCAGGGCAAGCCGGGCCAGACCCTGGAAGGCTTCACGCCGGACCAGCGCTTCTTCCTGGGCTTCGCCCAGGCGTGGCGCAGCAAGAGCCGCGAGCAGGCGCTGCGCAACTCGCTGCTGACCGATGTGCATGCGCCAGGGCAGTTCCGCGCACTCACCGTGCGCAACATCGACGCCTGGTATCCGGCGTTCGAAGTAAAGGAAGGCCAGAAGCTCTACCTGGCCCCGGACAAGCGGGTCAAGGTGTGGTGATGTAACCGGAACGGGCGCCGCGAGGCGCCCGTTTCATTTCCCGGTAGCTGCCAACCTTGGTTGGCGAATGCCCCGCTCGGGTGGATGCCAACCTTGGTCGGCACATGCCTCGCTCTGGTAGCTGCCAACCTTGGTTGGCAAATGCCCCGCTCGGGTGGATGCCGACGTTAGTCGGCATATCTACAGGTCTACAGGACTACAAGCCATCCATGCATGGCGTGGATCTACCGGCGCGTTGTGGCAATCACCAGCGTGGCGACCATGGCAAGCCCGGCCGCGGCCCACAGATTCGCATGCAGGCCCACGCCATCCAGCAGCCATCCACCTCCCCACGCGCCCATTGCGATGCCGATGTTGAACACACCGACATACAGCGCGGTGGCGATCTCCACCGCATGCGGCACTGCCTTCATCATCCAGCTCATCAGGCCGACCGACACGCCGCCATAGGCCAGGCCCCACAGCAGCAGCACCACAATGCCGCCGGTGGGTGTGCCGCCCAGCCACAGGAACAACAACGGCGTCAGCAGCAGGCCGCAAGAGATCGCCAGCAGCATGCCGCGCGGGTGACGAGCGGCCAGTGGCCCGGCGATGAAGTTGCCCGCGATGCCCGCCATGCCATAGGCGAACAGCAGCGCGCCGATCCAAGCGGCATCCGCGCCCGATCGCAGGGTCAGCAACGGGCGTACATAAGTGAACGCAATGAAGTGACCCGCTACCAGCAGCAGCGTCAGGCATAGGCCGCGCTGCAGGCCACGGTGGCCGAGCAGCTGCACGAACTGCGCCGGGCGCACCGACGCCACCACCGGCAACGCGGGAACCACCCACAGATGCAGCAGCATCACCGCCGCACTGAACAGCGCCATCGCTGCGAACGCGAAGCGCCAGCCCAGGGCGTCGCCGATCAGTGCACCCAGCGGCACCCCCAGAACCGATGCTGCGGCCACGCCCCCGAAGATGATCGAGGTGGCCAGGCCGATGCGATGCGCCGGTACCAGGCGGGCTGCCAGCCCACCAGCGATGGCCCAGATCCCGCCCATGCAGAACCCCACCAGTACGCGCGCGGCCAGCAGCCAGCCGATGCCGGGTGCCAGCGCCGAAGCAACGTTGGCGACCAGCAGCAGCCCCAGCAGCACGCACAGGATGCGACGACGATCGATGCCGCCGGCTGCGATCACCACCAGCGGTGCGAACACTGCCGCCAGCAGGGCCGGCAGCGAGATCATCAGGCCGGCGGTGCCGGTGGACGCGCCGAGATCTTCGGCGACAGGGGTCAGCAGGCCGACCGGCAGCATTTCGGTGGTGACCACCGAGAACGTGGCGAGGCCAACCGCAGAAACGGCCCACCACGGATGGCGATGCACAGGCGCGGCATGCGCAGGCGATGAAGCGCTCACGGGATGATGCCTTCAGGGGTGGTGGATGCAGCAGACGGGCGCAAGGCACGTCGCGCGAGTACGGCCAACAGCAGCACGCCCCCGCCTGCCACCAGTGCAACGACAAAGCCGCTACGCACGCCCCCCGCATCGACGCTCTGCCCGGACAGCGCCGCGCCCAGCGCCACGCCGATGTTCAATCCGGCCAGCAGCCAGGTCATGCCCTCGGTCAGGCGCGATTCGGGCACGCGTTGTTCGACCAGCGACATCGCCACGATCATCGTCGGTGCGAAGAACACCCCGGCCAGCAGCACCGCCACGGCCAGCCCGGGCAGGCTGCCGACCCACGGCAGCGGCAGGGTGGTCATCGAGGTAGCTGCTGCACCGAGCAGCAACAGGCGCCGCAACGGCGCCTGCAGCTTCAGTGCCCCGAACAGCAGGCCCGCCGCGCAGCTGCCCAGCGCATAGGCCGACAGCACCACGCTGGCGGCAAGCGGCTGCCCCCGCTGTTCGGCGAAGGCCACGCTGGTGATGTCGACCGTACCGACAATCACGCCCATCGCCAGCATCAGCAACGCCAGCAGGCGGATCTCCGTGTGCCGCAGCAGCGAGCCCGAGGGAGTTGCACCTTCGTGCTGCTGCAGCGGCGGCTCGGTGCCCCGCTGCAGCACCAATGCGGCGACGCCGACCACCAGCAGCAGGGCGGCCGCCAGTACGCCGGCCTGTGGCCATACCGCCACCGACAGCCCCACTGACAACGGTGGACCGACGATGAAGGTCACCTCATCGAACACGGTCTCCAGCGAATACGCGGTCTGCAGCTGCGGGCGACCGCGATGGATCGCAGTCCAGCGTGCGCGCACCATTGCGGACACGCTGGGCATGCACCCAGCCAGCATGGCGGCGACGAAAAGCGCCCAGTCTGGCGCAGCCAGCAGCGTGCACGCGAGCAGCAGCAACAACCCTGCCGCACTGGCCGCAGTAGCCCATGGCAGCACCCTGCCCTGCCCGCGCCGGTCGACCCAGCGCGATACCTGCGGTGACAGCAGCGCATAGGTCAGCACGAAGGTGGCAGACACCGCACCGGCCAAGGCATAGCTGCCGCGCAGCTGCGACAGCAGGGTGATGATGCCGATGCCGGTCATCGGCAGCGGCAGGCGGGCCAGCAGGCCGGCCAAGGCAAGGCGGGCGGTGCCGGGGGCGGCGAACAGGTCGCGGTAGGGGGTGGCCATCGGGATCTCCAGGGCAGCGGCTTGCCTGGCGCTCCCGGCGCCACGACAATACATACAGAGCGTATGAATAAGAGCCTACATTCATACGCGCCGTATGTAAATAATCATGCACTGCGTATGTAAGGAGTTCCGGATGGTCCGTCGCACCCGCGCCGAGATGGAAGAAACCCGTGCCAGCCTGCTGGCCACCGCCCGCCGCGTGTTCAGCGAGCATGGCTATGCCGCCACCTCGATGGATGACCTGACCGCCCAGGCCGGCCTGACGCGGGGTGCGCTCTACCACCACTTCGGCGACAAGAAGGGACTGCTGGCCGCAGTGGTCGCCCAGCTCGATGCCGAGACCGACCTGCGCCTGCAGGCGATCAGCGATGGCGCGGATGATGCCTGGGACGGTTTCGTGCAGCGCTGCCGTGCCTATCTGGAGATGGCGCTGGAGCCGGAGATCCAGCGCATCGTGCTGCGTGACGCGCGCGCGGTGCTGGGTGGCGCCTCACCGGAATCGCAGCGCCACTGCGTGCACTCGATGCAGCGCCTGATCGAACAGTTGATCGCGCAGGGCGTAGCGATGCCGGTGGATGCGCAGGCGCTGGCATCGCTGATCTACGGCAGCCTGGCCGAGGCCGCGTTCTGGATCGCCGAGGGCGAGGATGGCGACACGCGCCTGCGGCAAGCGACGGTGGCGCTGGAGATGCTGTTGCGTGGGTTGAAGTCGGCCGGGTGAGGCCCATCCACGCATGGCGTGGATATACTGCCGCATCCGCTCTGGTAGAGGCCAACCTTGGTTGGCCCTTCTGCGGCACCGCGCGCAACGCGTGTGCCAACCAAAACCATGGCATCAGTAGATCCAAGCCATGCGTGGATGAAGCTCTATCGCGCAACGCGTGCCAACCAAGGTTGGCACCTACCAGAACCATGGCGTCAGTAGATCCACGCCATGCGTGGATGAAGCTTTATCGCGCAGCGCGTGCCAACCAAGGTTGGCACCTACCGGGGAACGGTGGGCCACTCGCGCAGGGCTTCCACCGGCACGCCCATGCGCGCACAGGCGCGGCTGGCGAGGCCATCGGGCAGCGCACGGCGGAACAGCGGCGCCATGCCCTGCATCAGCTTCGCTGAGGCGGCCGCCTGCGCACGCTGGCGGCCGCTGCGTTCAAGCATGCCTTCGGCCCAGTCCGGCAGCAGTGCCGCACCGGCGCCAAGGAACACCTCGCGCGACAGCCCCGGCACCGGTACCGGCAGGCGCACGCCGGACAACACCTCCAGCACTTCACGCGAGCGCTCGTCCACACGCAGCTCCGGTTGCCGCGCGCAGAAGTACGCTGCCACCTCGGCTTCACTGCGCGGCACATCCACCGCACCCAGTGCTTCGGCCACGCGGCGGTACTCGTCGTAGTAGCGGTCGGCGATGTGCGCCGGCACCTCGCGCCCGTAGCGACGAAAGCCCTGCAGGAAACCAAACGCCTCAGTCACGTGCACCCATGTCAGCAGTTGTGGATCGTCCGCCGCGTAGGGCTCGCCCTGCGCGGTCTGGCCGCGGATCTGTGCATGGATGCGGCGCACCTTGGCCACCAGCGCCTCTACCTCCCCGCTGGGTGCATAGCTGGTACCGGCGACAAACGCGGTGGTGCGACGCAGGCGACCCACCAGGTCCTGACGGAAATTGGAGTGGTCGTAGACCCCGGCCAGCGCGCGCGGATGCAGGGTCTGCAGCATCAGCGCACACAGGCCCCCGGCCAGCATCGAGGGGAACTCCGCGTGCAGGCGCCAGGTCACGCTGTCAGGTCCAAACCAGCCCGGGTCACCCAGCGGCTGGTCGTAATCGATGCCGCTCTGACCACGGGGGAAGGCCTCCAGTACCCAGCGCCGGATCGGCGCGGTGACGGGGCGGGAGAGTCGCTGCAGCAGAGCCGGCATCACAGGTCCAGGAAAAGCGAAAGGGTGGCCGCGAGTTGCGCGGTCGGCCCCGATTCTGGGCGATCACGACGCCGGCGGCGAGTCTTCGCACTCAGCCACGGTTTCATGTGCGGCCGCAGCACATTTCACCCTGCGACATCCTGTCGCAGGCTCCGGCCTCGATGCTGCGATGCAGCAACATTCACCGATTCAGAGAAGGCGCTTACGCGGCTTGGCATGGCGCCCATTGCACGGCTCGCTGGAAGTGCTAGAACTGGACCCGCCACACCGTCCAATGCTGATCGACGCACGTTCCACAAGGAGCCAGCCATGATTGCTTTGTTCAAGGGTTTGGGAATTCTGCTTCGCGACAACGAGCTCTACAGCAGCCCGTTCGATAAACAGGTCGCGCATTGGCGCAATCTCAGCGAGCAGCAGATCCGCGATGAAGTAGCCGTGCTGGCGCAGGCCAAGTGCCAATGGCTGATCGCCTCGATCGTCGGCTGGCAGGCGGCCTCGCTGCTGATTCTTGGCCTGATCGCCAACTACCTGTGGCGTGACGACTTCCATATCACGTTCACCCGCGTGGTAGTCGTGTTCGGCTCGTGGGTCTCGATCCTGTTCGTGATCTGGTTCATGGCCAACATGTTCGATCAGCAGGCCGGTTTCGAGCGCTGGATGAAGGCGTTCAACAGTCGCGCACGCATCAGCTCCAAGGCCGACAGCGTCGAGCACGTGGCCGAGGCCCTGGAACTGGCCGAGCATTACCCGGAAGTGCTCGATTACAAGCAGGCGGTCACCGCCAAGCGCGAGCTGCGCCACGAGGACATCCGCATCATGACCGAGATCGGGCGCATGAAGCAGCACTCCGAACTGGTCGGCCGCCTCAACCACGTGGGCGAGAACGAGCACCACCACGACCTGACACTGCAGCCTGCCTACTGACCCTTCAGGGAAGCGGGGGGACCCACAATGCCACCGTGATCACTCACGGTGGCATTGTTCTTTCCGATCCTCGCTGACGCACTGGGCGAAGCCCTTCGGCAGGTCCCTGAACTCCTGGGTGGTGCCGACCGCCAACGCGAACGACCGTATCGGCGCTCTCGCACACGCGGCGTCAGGACGACAGGCCGGGTCCAGCAACAGGTAATGGCACTGACCGCTGCGGCTGGCCATGCACTCAAAACGCGCCACGCCGTCCACTACCGTGCGCTTGCTGTACAGCGTGTCCACGCCATTGGCAGTGGTGCGGGTGATCGCGGTTTCGGTGGACTTCTGGCAACCGGCAAGCGCCAGTGCAGCGAGGCCTGCAAGCAGGAAAAGACGCATGCAATGCTCCTGGTAGCGGAAAGGTGCGGTGCGGCTACATGCCGCGGAACAGGCTCATGAATGGTTGGCTGACCACCAGTGTTTCCGTCCGGCCCCGCAGCCGCAGCACACCGCGCCCGGTATCGTCGCGGCTGACCGCCGCCACAGCCTTCATGTTGACGATGGTGGAGCGGTGGATCTGGCGGAAGTGCTGCGGGTCGAGTACTTCCAGCAGTTCGCGCAATGGTGTGCGCAACAGGCTCTCGCCGGCAGCGGTGACCACGGTGGTGTACTTGTTGTCGGCACGGAAGTAGGCGACATCTTCCAGCATGATCAGCTGCGTCTCGCGGCCGTTGCTGGCGGTGATCCAGGCCAGCGGCGGGCGCTCGGCAGCACCCTGCAATGGACCCAGCCGCTGCAGCAGGCGTTCAAGCACGCCGTCATCCTGGCGCGCCGATGGCAGCCGCGACAGGATGCGCTCACGCGTCGCCAGCAGGCGTTCGTCACTGACCGGCTTCAGCAGGTAATCCATCGCGCCCTGCTCGAACGCGTCGATGGCGTACTGGTCATAGGCGGTGACGAACACCACCTGGGTGCGCGGGCTCAGCTCGGACAGCGAGCGCGCAACTTCGATGCCACTGATGCCGGGCATGCGGATGTCGAGGAACGCGATGTCCGGCTGCGTCTCGGCCAGTTGCTCCAGCGCACTGGCGCCGTCCTCGCACTCGGCCACCAGCTTCAGCTCCGGCCACAACCGGCGCAGCTGTTCCACCAGTGACTGCCGCAGCAGTTCCTCGTCTTCGGCAATGAGGGCTTCAAGCGGCATGGCTGCGCTCCTTGTGTGTCTGCGGCAAGGTCATGGTCGCGGCCACACCGCTGGGGAAGTTGGCAACGATCGCCACGCCGGCCTGCTCGCCACAGGTCAGGCGCAGGCGTTCGCGCAGGTTCTTCAGGCCGATGCCGGTGCCGCTGGTGCCCTGGCCGAAGCCGAGCCCGTCGTCGGCGACGGTCACGGTCACATGGTCATCGAAGCCACGCGCCAGGATCCAGATCGTGCCACCGCCGGGCTTGGGTTCCAGGCCGTGCTTGATCGCGTTCTCCACCAGCGTCTGCAGTGCCATCGCCGGCAGGTGCACGCCATGCAGCTCATTCGGTACCTGCACTTCCACCGCCAACCGTGCGCCCATGCGGATGCGCAGGATCTCCAGGTAGGCGCGCGTGCGTTCCAGCTCCACGCCCAGCGTCGACACCGACTCGTCCACCTGCGGCAACGAGCTGCGCAGGTACTGGATAAGGTGGCCGAGCATCTGCTCGGCACGTGCCGGGTCGGTGCGGGTCAGCACCTGCGCGTTGGCCAGCGTGTTGTACAGGAAGTGCGGCTCCACCTGCGCATGCAGCAGGTTCAAGCGCGCGACCGACAGTTCCTTTTCCACCTGGGTCTGTTCGGCGGCGGCCTGCTCATCGCGGCGCTGGTCGGCCACGCGGCGGCTGATCGCGCGGGTGACCGCTTCGGCATTCTCGAAGTTGCTGCCCTCATCCAGCGCCAGCAGATCGGCCCACCAGCCAGCATCCGGTTCGAACAGCAGAGTGACGGTACTGGTGCCCTGCCCCGGCGTGACCGTCGCCAGCACGCTGTTGCGCTTGATCGCCAGCCGCGCCGGCAGGTTCCAGCGCGAGGGCTGGCGGCCATTCCAGAGGTCCACCCGGCGCACGTAGGCGCGCACCTGCAGGCTGCCGGCCGAGCTTTCCACATCTTCCACGCGCGGAAGTTCGGCAATCGCCGCTTCCACCACGGCATAGGCCTGGCCGGCATCCATCGGCAGTTCCACCTGGCGGCGCTGGCGCCCGGACAACGTGGTCGAATCCAATCGGCCGGCCACCAGCCAGACCCGGCGCACGTGGGTAATCGCGCTGCCCAGCGCGGAGATCATCAGGAACATCGCCAGCAGGCCGAACACCCAGCCCGGGCCATCGTTCATGCCGCTGAAGATGCCGCTCCAGACCATGCCGGCGACAACCAGCGCGGCGGCCCAGGCCAGCAGGTGGCGGATCAGGAGAGAGAGGCTGGCGAACACGGCGGCGCCTTGGAGGAAGGGGGTGAGCCGAGCATAGAGCGGCCCGCCGGGCAAACAAGCGGGCTGCGACGAAGGCCGGAAAAGCGGGGATGGAAGGCCATCTGGTAGTGCCGGCCGCTGGCCGGCTCCCCACTTTCTCCGCATGCATCACAGGGATGCCGGCCAGCGGCCGGCACTGCCCGGGAGGCGCCGGGCGAACCCGGCGCATGCCCTTACTTGCGCTGGTCGGCGCTGGCGTCACGCACGGCACGGAACGATTCGTCCTTGCTCCAGTTCGGCCAGCTGCGCGTGTTGGCCAGCTGGTTGCCCAGCGTGTACAGCACTTCCAGGTCGCGGGCGGCACCGGCAAACACCCAGTCCGGCTGCCATTCGTCGCCCTGCTGGTGGTAGCGCTTGGCGGTGTAGTCCTCGGAGGCCTTCTTGCCTGCGGCCACCCCGCCGTCCACCCAGTCCTGGCCGGCCGACCACGACAGCGCCGGCACGCCACGCTTGGCGAACGGGAAGTGATCGGAGCGGAAGAACAGGCCGGCTTCCGGCTTCGGGTCCGGCGTGTAGCGGATATCCCAGCCCTTGGCCACGTCCTTCAGCTGGTCCAGCAGCTCGAAACGCGCGGCACCGTAGATGCCGAAGTCACGTGACGGCCCGAACGGCGCCATGCCGTCCATGTTGATCACCGCCACGGTCTTTTCCAGCGGATACAGCGGATGGGTGGCGTAGTACTCCGAACCCAGCAGGCCCTTTTCCTCGGCGGTGACCGCCAGGAACAGCACTGACCTCTCCGGACGCTTGGCCTTGGCGAAGCCACGAGCCAGTTCGATCAGCGAGGCGGTGCCGCTGGCGTTGTCCAGTGCGCCATTGAAGATGCGGTCGCCACGTGCGTCGGGCTCGCCCACGCCGATGTGGTCCCAATGCGCGCTGTAGACGATGGTCTCGTCCGGGTGGCGGCTGCCTTCCAGGCGCGCGGCCACGTTGTGCGAGGTGATCACTTCGGTCTTCACCGCGTACTTCGCGTCCAGGCTGGCGCCGGTCAGCGGCACCGGGGTGAAGTCGCGCCGCTGCGCCTTCTTCTTCAGCGCCTCGAAATCCTGCCCGGCCGAGCGGAACAGCTCAACGGCCAGGTCGCGCTGGATCCAGCCTTCCAGCAGCGGGTGGCTGTCAGCCGGGTTGTCGCGCACCACGTCGAACATGGTGTTGGTGTTGGAGCCGGCCACCGTCGCCCAGCCGTACGACGCCGGTGCGGTCTCGTGCACGATCAGCACGCCCAGCGCACCCTGTCGGGCGCCTTCTTCGTACTTGTAGGTCCAACGGCCGTAGTAGGTCATGCCCTTGCCGTCGAAGTCACCCTGGCCGGTCTCGAAGTCCGGGTCGTTGATCAGCACGACGGCGATCTTGCCCTTCAGGTCCACGCCCTTGAAGTCGTCCCAGTTGCGCTCCGGGGCCTTCACGCCGTAACCGAGGAACACCAGCGGGGCCTTGCTGATGTCGACGTTGCTGGCCCCGTTCATGGCGGCGCGCACGGCAATCTGCTTGCCCTGTTCCAGCGGCAGGGTCTTGCCGCCCTGGCGCAATGCCAACTGCGGCGCGCCGACGATGTCGCCCTTGCGCAGCGGCACGGCCTGGGTCCACAGGCGCTTGCCGTCCTTGAGGTCACCGCCCGGCTGCAGGCCGGCGTCGGCGAACTGCTTGCTGAGGAAGGCGATGGTCTTTTCTTCGCCGGCGGTGGCCGGGGAGCGGCCTTCGTAGGCGTCGGAGGCCAGTTCCTTGACGTCGGCGGAGATCCGCGCGCCATCGAATTTCGGGGTCGCCGCCATCAGTGCGCTCGACACCGACAGGGCCAGCAGGCCCAGTGCTACTCGTTTCATTGCTCTCTCCAGCAGGAAATCCTTCTGGAGTGTAATGGGATTCGGCAGGGCTGCGCCCTGCACCTGCCGATGCCAGGGCAACAGCAACAGCAGAAGCAGGCATTCGGTGGGATGGCGGGGTGGGTCCGGTTGCGGGGGACGCCGTAAACCCGTCCTCGGGGGCTTGGCCGCGGCATCCATGCCGCGGACACCCCCGCAACCGGACCCACCCCGCCTTCGACAGCTTCCCGCTGCTGTTGGTGGGTGTCGACCTTGGTCGACACGGACTGAAACAGGAAGGGGTCAGATCCCTTTCCCGGCGGGAAAGGGATCTGACCCCATCGGTGTGTTGCTTGAGCCTGTTACCAGTTCGGGTCTTCGGCCGGCGCGGCAGCGGGCTTGGGCTTCGGCTTGGCCGCCGGGCGTGCGGCAGCTGCGGGAGCGGCCGAGGCAGTCGCGCCTGCGGCGGCGGCAGCCGGCTTGCTGCCCAGCTTCTGGCGCAGCTCGATCTGGCCCGGACGGAAACCGCCGCGCATCGCGTCGACGCCGTCTTCGATGGTGCCGTACGAGGTCTGTGCAGCGACGCGGTCGATGCGGATGGTGCAGCACGGGTGTTCGCTGCGGCCCAGCGAGCGGCCGGTCTGCGGGTCCTTCAGTTCTTCGCCCAGGCGCACGGCCTGCCAGCGCTGGCCGGCCTGCACGGTGTCACCGCCCTGGCTCAGCACCACCTGGTCACCGTCCACCGAGACCACCGACACCGGAAACAGCGTGGTGACGATGCTGGTGCCGATCTGGCCCGACAGCGATTCCATCATCGCCGCGGCCATGTTGCGGCCGTTGACCACGCGCGGCAGGGTGCTGGGGCCGGTCGAGGCCAGCTGGTGGTCGAAGCTGTCGGACATCACCACCTGGCCGGTGGTGGCGTTGATCAGGCGCAGGGTGATGCGGCCGCCACCGGAGTACGAGGTCACCTGGCGGTCGGACATGCGCAGGTTGCGCACGCTGCGCGGGTACTCGAAGCGTTCGATGGTCGGTATCAGGATCAGGTCGGTCGCCAGTTGCTGGCCCACGCGCGCGGTGTCCTGCAGGCGCACGTTGCCGCTGTTGATGTGGTCGATCTCGGCCTGCAGTTCGTCGCCGAATTCGCGGTCCAGCACGATGAAGCGCTGGGTCTGGGTCAGCGTGTCGGACAGGCGCGCACGGATCGCGTCGGCCACTTCATCGGCATCCACGCGGCCATCGCCTACGGCGTAGCTGCCGGCCTTGGTGCGCGGCAGTGCAACCACGATCTTCGGCTTGCCCTGTTCGTCCGGTGCGCGGTACTGGGCGATCTGTGCACGCACGCGCACCTTCCAGTAGCTGCGCATGCTGCGGTGGGTCACGTCGGAATCGAACGAGCTTGCACCACGCTTGGCATCGACGCTGACCTTCTCGTCGTAGCTTTCCCTGACGCTGGCCGAGGCCGAACCGCTCTTGGCCGAGGCTTCGCCGGACGCAGTGGCCGACGCCGAGCCCTTGAAGCTCCAGCCTTCATCGCTGGCGCGCACGCGGGCGATGGTTTCCTCGTCCAGCTGCCGCACTTCATCCTGCGACAGGATTTCATAGCCCAGCACCGCGCCCTGCGAGCCGGCGATCATCTGCTGGGTGAACGCGTCGGCGCGGATATCGCCGACGTGTTCGCCATCCACATCCACATGCAGGCCTGCGCGCAGGCCCTGCATCTGGCTGGCCACGCGTACGCCGTTGACCTGCGCCACGGCCGACTGCAGCGCCGCCAGCACCGCCAGTTCCGGGGTGCTGCCGATGCCGTCGGCTTCGCGCGCGACCTGGGTGGTGCCGCCGAAATCCGGCGTGCCACGCAGGGACGCTGCTTCCACTGGCGCATTGCTGGCCAGTGCACTGCTTGCCTTGTCCTTGGCGGGCGCGGCGGCCGGGGTGTCCTGCTTGCCGCAGGCTGCAAGCAGCGCGGCGGCCAGGCCCAGGCCGATCAAACGGGTTGTCATACGCATGGAGATTCGCCTCGGATCAGATCGAGTCGAGCATCGAGTCGGCGTTGGACGGCACCTTCACCTTGCTCTTCCTGGCGAAGGTCACGGCCGACTTGGTCGAACCGTACAAGCCCTGGATGAAGCCCGGCGATTCCTTGGCCACCCATGCGCCCGCTGCCAGCTTGCGGCCAACGGTGGCCAGCTGGGTCGCGCCCAGGTTCTTCATGCCGGCGGTGAAGCTGCTGGCTTCGCCGCCCAGCTTCTGTGCTTCGGCTGCCGACGCCAGCAGCGAGACCAGGCCTTCGGCGTAGTGCTGCTTGGATTCAGCGTTCAGTTCCGGCTGAGCGGCCTGGCGCTCGTTGATCGCGGCCTGCGCAGCTTCGCTGACCGACACCGACTTCTTCATCGCATCGACGCTGACCGAACCCGACGACAGCGCCTGGCGCTCGGCTTCCAGCAGCTGAACCTGCTCGGCCAGGCCGAAGGCGCGGGCGAACGAAGTCTGGGCCTGCAGTGAGTGCGACTGCGAGCTGACGAAACGACGCACCAGCGCTTCCTGCGCGGCTTCATCCGGAGCGGCGGCGCTGGAGGCGCTGCTGCTGGAGGTGCCGGTGGCGGCACCGGCCAGGTCCTTCAGCTTGCCCAGGCCCGCGTGGGCCGGCATCGACAGGGTGGCGGCAGCGATGGCCACGACAAGAGCGGTATTGCGGATCATATGAGTGTCCTTTGGGAGAGACGGCCGCGAAGCGGCACGTGGGAATCGGTAACCCCAGCGCGATGCCGAGCGAGCTCGGCACCCACCGGGTGGCGGATCAGCGGACTGCCTTGACGTTCAGTTCGTTGATCATCTGCTGGGCGGCCTTCTCGGCAGCCAGCTGCAGGGCATTGGTACGGGCCACGGTTTCATTCGGGCCGGTGCCGGAGAACTGCACCGGGCCCACCGACGACACGGTGCGCGGGAAACGGCCGGTCACGTCCAGCACCTTGCCGGTGACCGTGACGAACACGCGGGTGTTGCCGCTGGCCGGATCGCGGTCGCGCATGCCGACGTCGAGGGTACCGACGGCGATGTAGGGGATGTTGGCCGCACGGATGCCGTTGGCGGTATCGCGCAGGGTGGCGGCAGACAGGTCGTTGCCGGTGCTGAAGTCCTTGCGGATGCGCTCGATGCTCAGCAGGCCGCGCGATTCGCCTTCCACGTACTCGGCTTCAACCACTTCGTAGCCGGCGGCGCTGAAGGCACCGGTCATCGCGGTGTTCACTTCAGCGGCATTGGCCACCTTCCAGCTGATGTTGTCGCTGCGCTGGGTGGTGCTGCCACCGCTGGTGATCGACACCGAACCGTTCTGGTTGATGCTGCCGTTGGTGCTGACCGAGTTGCCACGGAAGCTGTCGCCTTCACGGGTGTTCTCGCTGTAGCTGCTGCTGGCGTCGACGCGGCGGTATTCCTTGTCCTGGAACGACTGCACGGTGTCCTGCGAGCGTGCCATGAACAGGAAGGTCAGCAGCGAACGCTGCGCGGCGGTGGCACCGGCCACGGCCGAACCTGCGTCCAGCTTGGTCTGCAGCAGCGTGGTGTTGATCTCGGCGCGGACAGTGACGGTGTAGGTCTTGGCCTTCTTGTCTTCGGTGTCCGACAGCGGCACGGCGCTGAGCACATAACGGTCGATCTCGCCGATGAACTCGGCGCGGCGGGCTTCGAACAGGCGCAGCTTGGCCGCACCGGTTTCAGCGATGTACGCCTCCAGTGCATTGACCTTGGCCTTGTTCAGGGCCTGGGCGCGGGTGTCGGCGCTCAGGCGCAGGCCGTAGCTGGCCGAACCGGTACCGCGCGAACTCGCGGTCTGCGCGGCGACCGGCGAGGCCACCACCAGCGCGATGAGGATGAGCAGGATGGTACGCATCAACGACATGACTTGATCAACTCCTGGAGGGCTTGGGTCTGCTGCTGCAACGGGCGGCCGCCCGGCTTCTGTTCGTCCAGCCATGCGCGCGAATCGGCACGCTTGGCGGCGGCGCCGGCGAAGGCATCGAAGCCGGCCAGCAGGGTTTCGTAGCTGGCCGACCACTGGTCGACCTGCCACTGCGTGACCGGCACCACCTTGGTGGCGCCCTTGCGCAGCGGCTGTTCGAAATAGACCTTGCCGGAGAAGGGCTCGGTCACTTTGGCGGTGAAGAATGCGCCGAACAGCATCGTCTTCATCGCCGGGGTTTCATTGATGACGCCGTTCTTCAGCGCATCGACCTGCACAGTGATGACGTAGTCCGGCTCGGGAATCTTCAGCTGGTAGACCTTGCCGTCGGCAAAGCGGGCGGCCATCGCACCACCGATCGCCTGGCCCGAGGCCGGCGGCAGCAGGCCGACGCCGGTATTGGACGACAGCGTCTTGGACAGTTCATGGGCCAGCGTGGCGCGCAGCGGGGTTTCCCACTTGGGGTCGGGCAGCTTGGCGCGGACCGCGTCGGACAGGGTTACGCCACCGACCTGCAGGCGACGCACGGCGGCGTCGGGCAGCTTGGCCTGGGCGAGACTGGCGGCCAGCACCTGCGACAGGCTGGTATCGGCGCTGCCGTACAGCAGATCGGCGACGATCGCGTCGATATCGTCGTTGTCCGGCCGATAGTCCTGCACGTCGATGCGCTGCAGGGTCAGCGGATAGGACGCGATCACCTGGCGCTCGCGGAAATCGAAGAACAGTGCCTGCAGGGCCACTTCCACCAGCACTTTGTACTGGTTGCCGATCGGCTCGACCGAGACCAGTTCGCGGTCCAGTGCGGCGGCCAGCACAGTCGCGCTGGTGGTGCCGTCGAGCATCGCCACCGGCTGGTCGATCAGCTCCAGGTTCGCCGGCGGCCGGCGCTTGAGCGCCTGCGCCAGGGTCTGGTTCAGCGGGATCAGGCCGCGCTTTTCCAGCACGGCATGCGCATGCGGCGTGGTCGCCTGCACGGCAGCGGCATCCGCGGTATAGGCAAAACCGGCCCAGTAGGCCTGCTGCGATTTGTCAGCCGCCTGCGCGGCCATCGGCCACACGGCCAGGCACAGGGCACAGGCAAGCAGGCGCGCAAAAGCGCGCGATGCGCTCTTCGTCCTTGAATACATCCAACCGCTCCTCGGTCAATACGCACGGAATGCGGACGCTGATGCGTCCGATGGGCGCGAAACATAGCCGCTCAGGCGCCTGCCGACAAGTGCTGCGTTCGTCGCAGTCACTCCTGGGGCGGCAGTCCGGCCCGTTGGCGCAGCAGGCCCCGCTCCGCCTGGTTCTGGCTGAGTCTGGCGGCTTCGGCAAAAGCATGACGTGCGTCGAGGTCGCGCCCCAGCGCCTGTAGTATCTCCGCGCGGACGACCTCCAGAGGGGCATAGTCGCGCAGGCGTGCATCCACCAGCAGCGGCTGCAGTTGTGCCCACGCAGCGAACGCGCCCTCGCTGCGCAGCACCGCCACGACCCGATTCAAAGCGACAACCGGCGAAGGCATCACCTGCAGCAACTGGGTATAGAGCGAAGCGATACGTGGCCAGTCGGTGGCTTCAGCCCGACGCGCAGCCACATGGCAGGCGGCGATGCGCGCCTGCAATACATAGGGATCATCAGCACCACCGGCGGCCAGCGCGCGGGCCAGCGCCTGCTGCCCGCGTTCAAACTGCAGCCAGTCCCAGCGCGCGCGGTTCTGCTGGTCCAGCAGCACCGGCGCGCCCTGCGCGTCGGTCCGTGCCGCAACACGCGATGCCTGCAGTTCCATCAGTGCCAGCAGGCCCAGCACCGGCGGCACCGGCAGCCGGTGCGCCAGGATGCGTGCTAGCCGCAGTGCTTCCTCGCACAGCGCCGGACGCATCCAGTCATCGCCGGCGCTGGCCGCGTAACCTTCATTGAAGACCAGGTAGATCGCCTCCAGCACCGAAGCCAGCCGCTCGGGCATCGCGTCCGCGCGCGGCACCTCATAGGGCACCTGCTTCTGCGCCAAGGTGCGCTTGGCGCGCACGATGCGCTGGGCGATGGTCGGCTCGGGCTGCAGGAACGCACGTGCGATCTCGACGGTGGTCAGGCCACCGAGCAGGCGCAGGGTCAGTGCCACCCGCGCATCGGCCGGCAGCACCGGATGGCAGGCCACGAACATCAACCGCAGCAGATCGTCACCCAGGTCATCCTCCAGCGCCTGGCTGTCATCCGGTGCCGGCAGCGCCGCTGGGTGCAGTTCCTCGCCCCACTGCGCATGCTGCTGCGCCACCCGCTGGTGTTGGCGCAGCACATCGATGGCACGGTTGCGCGCAGTGGTCATCAGCCAGGCTCCGGGGTTGTCCGGGATGCCCTGTTCCGGCCAGCGCTCCAGCGCGGCCAGCCAGGTGTCCTGGGCCAGCTCCTCGGCACGGCCGACATCGCCCCCGAGCAGCCGCGCCAGGCGCGCGATCAACACCGGCGACTCCATCCGCCAGAGGGTTTCCAGACGCTGCGTCAGTGCGGGATCGGGCATGCGCCGATCACAGCACGCAGGCCCGGCCCGCACAAGCGCCACAGCTCACGCTTCAACAATCGGCTTGAAGCCACCCCAGAACATGCGCCTGGTATCGAACGGCATGTCCTTCGGGCCCAGCGACGCCAGCCGCGGGTCGGCCATTACCCTGGCGTTGATGCGGTCGCGCGCCGCGCGCGAACGGAACACCACGAAGGCGACGATCACCGTTTCGCCGGGCTTTGCCTTGACCGCACGCGGGAACGAGGTGCTCTTGCCCGGTTCCACATCGTCAGCCACGCATTCCATGTACTGCAGCGCGCCATGGTCCTTCCACACCGCACCGGCCTTGCGGGCAAGGCGGCGGTAGGCCCCCACCTTGTCCTGTGGGCACGGCAGCACGTAAGCATCCACGTAAGCCATGAGGGTTCTCCCTTGCGGCGGCCGTCAGCCCGGCTCGCCGTCCATGTATGCGATTTCCCAGAGATGGCCATCCAGGTCCTGGAAGGCACGCTGGTACATGAAGCCCAGGTCGCGCGCCGGCTGCGGCTCGCTGGCGCCGGCCGCCAGTGCCTTGTCCACCAACTCGTCAACTGCCTTGCGACTGGGGGCCGAGAGCGCATTGATCACTTCCGTGTGAGTGTGCGCATCGGCAATCGGCTTGTTGGTGAACTGCTGGAAAAAAGGTTGGGTCAGCAGCATCACGTAGATGCTCTCGCTGATGACCATGCCAGCCGCATCGTCATTGGTGTAGGTGGGATTGAAGCTGTAGCCCAACGCGGTGAAGAACGCCTTCGACTTTTCCAGGTCCTGCACAGGCAGGTTGACGAAGATCATCTGCGGTTGCGGTGCACTCATCGGTGAAGCTCCTTGTGGATGAAAGAAAGAGAGGAATCAGGGTTGCTTCATGCAGTTGACCATCCACGGTTTGCCGTAGCGGTCGATCAGCAT
Source organism: Stenotrophomonas sp. I18B00994 (assembly GCF_014145825.1). NCBI lineage: Bacteria > Pseudomonadati > Pseudomonadota > Gammaproteobacteria > Lysobacterales > Lysobacteraceae > Stenotrophomonas > Stenotrophomonas sp. I18B00994. The sequence goes on from NZ_JACIUW010000006.1 coordinate 250,698, forward strand.
GCCCCAGCGGTGCGCCCAGAACGTTTCGGCAATCGGCATCTGCACCTGGCCACCCTCGGCCAGTGCAGCGAACACGCGTTCGGCTTCTTCGATGCTGTCGACGTCGACATTGATGGTGGTCGAGCCACCCTCGCCACCGCCGGGACCGTCGGCCGCCATCACGATGGCGCTGCCGATTTCCAGCTGGCTGTGCGCGACGTGGTCCAGGGTTTCCGGCGGCATCTCGTTGCAGCCGGGCGACCCATCGGAGGGCGGCATGTCGCGGTACTTCATTTCCGAGGTGACCTGGCCACCCAGTGCCTTGGCGTAGAACGCCATCGCCTCATGGGCCTGGCCGCTGAAGCCGAGGAAGGGAATCAGTTTCATGGCAATACTCCGTTGTGCGGTTCAGGGCAGTAGTGCCGGGTCGTGCCCGGCAGGGAGATGAATCGGGTCAACCTTCCAGCTGTGCACGCAGACGCTGTTCCTGCTGCTGTAAGTCGGGGGTGAAGGCTTCACCGAAGTCTTCGGCGGAGATCAAGGGACGCAGTTCGAGCGTGCCGCCACTGCCGAACGGCGCACGGCTGGCCCACTCGACGGCCTCGTCCAGCGACCGCACCTCCCACAGCCAGAAGCCGGCGATCTGTTCGCTGGCAGGACCGAACGGACCGGCCTCGACCTTGGGTGCCCCGCCGCCGAAATGAATGCGACGGCCGCGCTGGGTGGCGTGCAGACCTTCACCGGCCAGCATGATGCCGGCGGCCACGAGTTGCTCGTTGAAGGCGCCCATTTCGGACAATTCCTGTTCACTGGGCATGCGGCCGGCTTCGGAGTCGGCGTTGGCCTTCACGATCACCATCACTTTCATTGCGGTCTCCCGTGGGGACGCGTGGTGCGTGCCCTTCATTGGGTACAACGAACCAGGGGGCTGGGAATCGACACGTCTGTTGGAAATTTTTTTCTTGCGCGGAAAGCGCGCCTTCGGCGGAGGTCGGCGAACGGCGGAGCCCCTCCGTGGTGGGGTTGGGTTGGTCGCTGAAAGCTCGGGTTCATGGGTTTGGCCGGGTGGGGAGGCAGGGCAGGGGACGCTGCAAGTACGTCCATGTAAGCTCGGTCGCCGCATCCATGCGGCTCACGCCCCTGCCCTGCCTCCCCACCCGGCCTTGGACAGTTTCCTGCCTCCGGCACGCACCACGGGAAGATCAAGAAAAAAGGCAAAAGCAAAAGCAAAAACAACGGCGATTGGCTGGCGGCCTCGGCTTTGCGAGCGAAGCGATCCGCTTTTGCTCTTGTTTGTGATTTTCCGTGGTGGATCAGCTGCAGAGATCTGTCCAAGGCCGGGTGGGTAGGCGGGGCGGGGGTGTCCGCGGCATGGATGCCGCGGCCAAGCCCCCATGGACGGGTTTACGGCGTCCCCCGACCCGCCTACCCGCCCGGCCAACCGCCAGGAACCAGCTTTCAGCGACCAACCCAACCCCACCACGGAGGGGCTCCGCCGTTCGCCGATCCCCGCCGAAGGCGCCGCCTCCCGCGCTGCAACATGCCCACGCGCAATCCTGCGCGATCATGGACACCCCGCCCCCGCCAGGACCGTCCCATGCAGCAGTACCTGCTTCTGATCTATATCGAGCCTGCCCTGCTGCAGGCCCTGCCCATCGAAGAATTCAACGCGCTGATGCGCGACTGCCTGGCCCATGCCGACAAGCTGCAGGCCGAGGGCACGCTGCTGGCCGCGCAGAAGCTGCAACCGGTCGACACCGCGCAGACCCTGCGCGTGCGTGATGGCCACAGCCGTGTACTGGATGGCCCGTTCGCCGAAACCCGCGAACTGCTGGCCGGCTTCAACCTGATCGTTGCCCGCGACCGCGACGAAGCCATGCGCATCGCCCGCGACTTCCCCTGGGCGCGCTTTGGCAGCATCGAAGTGCGGCCGCTGGAAGACATGGACGCCGAGCGCGAGCGCTGCGGCGCCCCGGCTGCGGCTATGGCAGCAGCCGTACCCTGATCTCGCGCGGGCCGACGCCTTCGTTACCGCTGTAGTCGCGCACGCTGGCGCGCACGATGTACTCGCCCGGCGGCAGCGCCGCCGGCTGCCAGCGCCCGGTTTCCATCAGGCCATCACGCACGGTGTTGGTAGCCAGGTAACGGAACCGGGTCACCGCACTGCCATGCACCGTGATACCGCTGTCCGGCGCGTAGGCCACGCGCACCGCTTCCTTCTGCGGCGGCATGCGGTTGAACACGATGTTCCAGCGCGGCTGCTCGTAACCCTGCAGCGGCTGTCCGCCGGCATCGAGGATCTGGTAGCCCACCTGGTACATGCCCAGGCGACGACGCGGCAGGTTGTTGTCGACCTGGTCCCAGGCCTCGATCACGATCTGCACGCCACGCCCCTGCCGTGCGACCATCACCACGCCATCACTGCCGGCGGCCATCGGCTGGTCGTTGTCGTCCAGCAGTGCGACATCAGTGATGCGCGGTGCGAAGTGATCGGCGTAGTTGTGGAAGCCCAGCGCCACGGCATTGGTCTCGAAACCACCGGTACCCACGGCCAGGTGCACGTGCGCCTGGTTGTTGACGCTGCCCAGACGGTCGCCGACGTGGATGCGCATGCCGCGGCGCACGCGCATCCGCTCAAGCTTGCCCTGCTCGTCATACAACGCCTGCCAGCGCGCATCGTAGGGCTCATCGCGCGGGGTGCGGCCGACCCGCATGTGGATGTACTTGAGGCGGTCCACCGCCAGGCCCTCGGCCTGCTCACCCAGGTTCCAGGCGGCCACCGGGCTGCTGATCTTGCCCTCGGCAATCGCCAGTACGGTCTGGCCCACATCACCGCGCACGTCGAAACCGCCATGCAGGTGGTGGCGGCTCTCGCCGGTGAAGTTGCCGCGCACCTCACCCAACGTACCGACCACTTCATGCCAGCCGTCCTGCGGTGCCAGCGGCCAGCGGCCACCCGTCTCCGGCAACGCCGCATCGGCAGCCGGGCCGACCAGTGCCGGTGCCGGCAGTTCGCCCACCGGCAGCGGGCGCAGGCGATGCAGGCGGTAGCTGGCGGCGTCGGCCACCAGCACGCTGCCATCGGCATCCATCGCCAGCCCGCTTGGGCGGGCCAGGCGCGGCAGTCGGCCATTGCCGACCAGCGCGATCTGGTGGCCCTGCGGCGTCACCTGCACGATGCGGCCATCAAGATCGCCCACGTACAGCACGCCATCGTGGGTGGTGGCCAGCGACAGCGGCCCATTGATCACGCCACCGGCGGCGACCACGGTGCTCACCGTGCCGTCGGCGCCTACGCGGCGCACCGCGTTGTTGAACAGGTCGGCCGCCAGCAGCGCGCCCTGCGCGTCGAAGGCCAGCGCCACCGGCGTATCGAAGCGCGCAGCGGCGCCGGTGCCATCGGCCAGGCCCGGCCGATCGCCGCCGGCCAGGGTGCGCACGTTGCCATCGGTGCCGATCACCCGGATGCGGTCATTGAAGGTGTCGGCCACGTAGATCTGGCCCTGCGCATCCACTGCAATGCCCATCGGCGCATCGAAGCGTGCCTGCGCGGCAGGGCCATCGGCGTGGCCCTGTTCGCCACCGGCCAGCGTGGTCACCTGGCCATCGGTGCCGATGCGGCGGATGGCATGGTTGCCGGTGTCGGCCACATACAGGTTGCCCTGCGCGTCGGCGGCAATGCCCGAAGGCGTATTGAAACTGGCCTGCAGTGCCGGGCCATCAACGCGCCCCTCGCCCTGCCCGGCCACCGTTTCAACGCGACCATCGGGCAAGCGGCGGCGGATCCGGTTGTTGTCGCCGGCATCGGTGAAATAGACGCTGCCATCGGCACTGCGAAGCAATGCGTACGGATCGGCGAAACGTGCCTGCGCGGACGCGCCATCGCGGTCACCCGGGTGGCCATCGCCGGCCAGCGGTTCGATCTGCGCAGTCCACGCCAGCGGCGTTGGAACCGGACCCGGCGGTTCAGCCAGCGTATGCAGCGGTGTCTCCCACCAGGTTGCGGCCAATGCCACTACCGTCGCCAACGCTACGCCTGCCGCCATCCATTGCCACCGTGCCATCGTGCTGCGCTGCCTGCCTGCTGTCCGAAGAGGCACCGACAATAGTCGCTGAACGCACGATCCGCCATGGCCAATCACGCGGTCAAACGCCAGAGTTCCATCCGTCGCGCTTGTTCTCGCTGGCTGCAGCGGGTTCAATGCGGTTCCCACGGATGGAAATCCTCCATGCCCCGCATCCTCCCCGTCGCCGCCCTGCTGTTTGCCACATTGGCCAGCACATCCGCCACTGCTTCGATCACGGTGGTGCCGCAGAAGCCGTCCGTCACCGCCGATGCGATGCACCAGGCCTATGCCACGCGATGGGATGAAGCCATCCAGCAGTCGCGCAGTGGCAACACGCTGGGCGCACTGATCGCGATGGAACGGCTGATGGAAGATCCGATGCTGGATGACTTCGATGCCGAACACCGCGGCCGCGCCGCGCAGGTGGCCGGCTGGACCGCAATGGTGCAGAAGAAGCCGGATCAGGCCCGCCGCTACCTGCAGCGCGCACAGGAAGCACTGCCGGACGACGCGCAGATCCTGCTGACCCTGGTCTCGGTGGAACTGTCCGAGAACCAACCGGCACCTGCCACGAAGCACCTGGTGCAGGCGCTGAAGCATGCCGACGCGCCGTTGCCGGTGGACCACCACGCGATCAACTACCTGCAGTTCCGCCTGCGGGACCAGCCCCAGCAGCGCATGGAACTGCTGCAGGCGCTGTTCGACAACGGCTGGAAGAGCGGCGGCCTGGAACCCACCGGGCTGTGGCTGGCGCTGGCCACGCTGCAGGCCGACAACGGCCGTGGCGACAGGATTCCCGCCACGCTGGCGCGCATCACCGGCCCCGCCGAGATCATCCGCCTGCGAAGTGACAAGCGGTTTGATCGCTATGTCGACCGCGCCGATGCCCGCTTCGATCCGGTGCAGGCTGCACAGAAACACCTCGACGAACTGCGGGTCTCCGGCCTGCTCGACCGGGCGCTGGACGCACGCATGGCCGAGTTCAGCAGTACGCTGCTGATGCTGGACCGCAACGAGGAAGTGCTGGCACTGACCGATGGCATGGCCGGTGCGGCGGCCGAAGGTGAGTCGCCCTCGGCGGCGGAAGCCGAATGGGTGGCATGGCTGCTCAACAGCCGGCTTACGGCGCTGCGCCGGTTGGGCCGTACCGACGATGCGCTGGCCACAGCCAGGCTGGCCGCACGCATCGGTGCGCTGGGCCCGGATGGTGCCGAGCACCAGTTCAACGTCGGCTTCGTGCTCAGTTCGCTGGGCCGCATGCAGGACGCTGCTGCCGCAGTGAATGACATGCCAGGCCTGGCCGGTTACGGCAAGGCGGCCCAGGCACTGCTGCAGTTCGCTGCCGCCCGCGAACGCGGCGATGCCCAGGCAGTGGAAGCCGCCCGCTCGGTGATCCTTGCCCAGCGCGACGACGCACGCCTGTTCCATCGCGAGATGCTGCTGGACGAAGGCAACCTAGACGGCGCAGCCGCAGTGCTGATCGAACAGCTGCGCTCCCCCACCGACCGTGGCGAGGCGCTGGCCTCCCTGCAGGACATGCGCACCTACCCCTCGCTGCCCGGTGACGTGAAGATCGATGCGGCCTGGCGTGCGCTGAAGCAGCGCGCCGACGTGCAGGCCGAGGTGGCACGCGTCGGCCGCATTGAGCGCTACGACCTGGTCAGCGCTTCCACTTCGCGCTGAGCCGATTTTCTGTGGCGCCGAGCGTGGGCTCGGCACTACACCTTCCGCCTAGCGGGCTGGCACCTCGGTACGGATGCCCATCGCTTCGCGGTAGCGTGCGTACAGGGCCATCACCTTGTCCACATAGGCCAGGGTTTCGGCGTAGGGCGGCACGCCCTTGTAGCGGGTGACTGCACCGATGCCCGCGTTGTAGGCGGCCGCCGCCAACGGGCGATCGCCGTTGTAGCGGCGCAGCAGCGCGCGCATGTAGCGCGCGCCGCCCTCGATCGACTGCTGCGGCGAGAACGGATCGCGCACGCCATATTCCTGTGCGGTCTCCGGCATCAACTGCATCACGCCCTGTGCGCCCTTGGTCGAGACCGCCAGCGCATCGAAGTTGCTTTCGGCATGGGCAATCGCGCGCAGCCATGCGTCATCGACACCGGTGGCCTTGGCCGCGGCCTTGAACTGCTTGGCGTGCTGCGCCAACTGCGGCTTGCCGACCTTGCCCAGGCCTTCGTGGGCAGGTTCGCCCGGCGGCGTGGCCATTGTGAACTTCAGGAACACCCGCGAGCCGGGCAGGTTGCGGGTGGAGTAGACCAGCGCGCCATCCTGCTCGCGCTCGTACAGCACGCCGCTGAACACGCCCATGTTGCCCCACAGGTTCGGGGTCTGGATGGCGTTGTCGTCGATTTCCTTCGGGGTGCAGCGTGAACCGGGTTCCGGCGCGGTGGCCAGGCTGACGGTGTTGCCCTGCACGCAGCGGTAGACGGTGCGCGCGGCGGCCAGCCCGGGCCACAGGCTGGGCAGCAGCAACAGCGCAAGCAGGAGCGGGTGACGGGACATGGCGGCCGGATCATCCGGCCGCGCCCGCTAATGTTGGGTGAATGGGGGCCGGCAGGGCTGCGCCCTGCACCCGCGCGGGCACCGGCGCCGGCGGCGGTAGAGTCGACTGTCAGTCGACTGTCGCGCGCAGCGCGGGGTTTTCCGGAAGCCCACGGGAGAGCAGTCGACTAACAGTCGACTCTTCCGACGTTCCCGATTTCGGCCTTGCCGCCCCCGCATCCCCGGTCATCTCGCGGTCCTCCGACGCACCCAATACCCCACGCCCAGCAGCACGAACCACACCGGGCTGGCGATCAACGCCTGGCGGGTGTCGGCCTGCAGGCTCAGCAGCACCAGCACGGCGGCGAAGAACACCAGGCAGGCCCAGCACATGGCAACACCGCCGGGCATCTTGAAGATCGACGCAGCGTGGCGTTCCGGGTAGCGGCGGCGATAGGCCATGTAGGCCACCAGGATCAGCGACCAGACGAAGATGAACAGCACCGTGGCCAGCGTCGTCACCAGGGTGAAGGCGGTCACCAGGTTCGGAATCAGGTAGATCAGCAGCGTGCCACCGAGCAGGCACAGGCACGAGAACAGCAGGCCACGGGCCGGCACGGCGGCGCGTGACAACTTCGACAACCCGCGCGGGGCGTGGCCCTCTTCGGCCAGGCCGTACAGCATGCGGCTGGTGGAGAAGATGCCGCTGTTGGCCGAGGACGTTGCCGAGGTCAGCACCACGAAATTGATCAGGCTGGCGGCGGCAGGGATGCCGGCAAGGACGAACAGCTGCACGAACGGGCTCTTGTCCGGCACCACCTGGCGCCACGGGGTGACGGCCATGATCGCGATCAGCGCCAGCACGTAGAAGATGATGATGCGTACCGGGATCGAGTTGATCGCCTTGGGCAGGTTGCGCTCGGGGTCGGCGGTTTCGGCGGCGGTGGTGCCGACCAGCTCGATGCCGACAAAGGCGAACACCGCAATCTGGAAGCCGGCGAAGAAACCGACCAGGCCCATCGGGAACATGCCGCCGTCGTTCCACAGGTTCGACAGCGACGCCGTGTGGCCGCTGGGCGAGGTGAAGCCCCACGCCACCAGGCCGGCGCCGGTGATGATCAGCGCGCAGATCGCCACGATCTTGATCAGCGCGAACCAGAATTCCATTTCGCCGAACAGCTTCACCGTCACCAGGTTCAGCGACAGCAGCAGCATCACGCACGCCAGCGCCGGCTTCCAGGCGTCAAGCCCGGGGAACCAGAACTGCGCGTAGGCGGCAATGGCGATCACATCGGCAATGGCGGTGACGATCCAGCAGAACCAGTACGTCCATCCACAGAAGAAGCCGGCCCAGGGGCCGAGCAGATCGGTGGAGAAATCGATGAAGGATTTGTACTGCAGGTTGGACAGCAGCAGCTCGCCCATCGCGCGCATCACGAAGAACAGCATCGCGCCGATGATCAGGTAAACGAAGACGATGGACGGGCCAGCCAGGCTGATGGTCTTGCCTGAGCCCATGAACAGGCCGGTGCCGATGGCACCACCGATGGCGATCAGTTGCAGGTGGCGGTTGGACAGGCTGCGGCGCAGGTGCTCGGGGGGCGTTGCGGGCTCGGTCATGGGCGCGGGCAAAAGGGCGGGCGAAGCGTTCGACGGTAGTCCTCCACAGGCCGGAGCGCCAGCGCCGGATGGGCCAATCCCGTCAAACTTCGCCGCTTTCATCACAATGTGACCGAATACCGGATTCATCCCATTCCGCCCGGCCCGGCGCCATGCTCAGATAGCCGCACCTGCCCAAGGATCGGCCCGACCATGCGCCCTGCCCTGCCCGCCCCACTGGAGCCCCGGCCATGAGCCGGCTGCGCGTGATCATCGGCGGCACCGCACTGGCGCTGCTGGCCGCAGCCGTGCCGATCGCGGTGATGGCCTATGCCACCTGGGACCGTGCGGTCAGTGTCGAGCAGCAGCGCCTGCGCGACATCGCCGGCCGCACCCTGCGCCGCGCCGACCAGTCCTACCTGGAAGCGCTGGCCGCGTTGAAGTCCGCCGAAGCCGGCGCCTACGATCCGTGCGGGCCGGACCACATCCGGCGCATGCAGACGCTGGTGATGACCTCGCCGTCGGTCGACCAGATGGGCTACTTCGAGGGTGGCAAGCTGCGCTGCACGTCGTGGGGCCCGTTCCTGTCCGACGTCAACCAGCCCAGGTCCGACCACGTCACCAGTGATGGCGCCGGCATCGCCGTGGATGTGCGCCCCGAGGCAAGCGGACGGCGCCAGGTCCTGTCGATCCTGTATGGCAACTACGACGTGCTGGTCGATCCGCGCCGCTTCGTCGATGTCATCGCCGACCCGAACGTGCGCCTTGCCCTGGCCAGCCCGGACGGCCGCCTCCTGGCCAGGCAGGACGGCATGGATCCGGCATTGCTGGAAACCCTGCTGCGCGCGCCCGGTGAGGGCCTGGACCACAACACCCTGTACGCCACCGCGCGCAACGAAGAGTGGCTGGCGATCGCAACCACGCCGCGTACCGCGCTTGCCGCGACCTTCCGCCAGCAGGCCTGGCTGTTCGTGCCGATCGGCGTTCTGCTGGCCGCCATCGGTGCCGGCCTGGTGATCTGGCTGTCGCGTCGCCGCCTGTCCCTGCGCGGCGAGCTGGCCACGGCGATCCGCCGCCGCGAGCTGTACCTGCACTATCAACCCATCATCGAACTGGATACCGGCATCTGCGTCGGCGCCGAGGCGCTGGTGCGCTGGCAGCGCCCGGATGGCACCCAGGTGCGGCCGGACCTGTTCATTCCGCTGGCCGAAGAGGCCGGCATGATCGCCGCAGTCACCGATCTGGTGATCGAGAACGTGGTGCGCGACATGCGCGAACTGCTGGTGGCCGACCGCAGCGCGCACATTGCGATCAACCTGGCCGCCGAAGACATCAGCAGCGGCCGTGCGCTGAAGATGATCTCCAAGCACATGGCCGGCAGCGGCATCCTGCCGCAGCAGATCTGGATGGAAGCCACCGAACACGGTTTCCTCGATCTGGACCGCGCCCGCACGATGCTGGCACAGGCACGTCGGGCCGGGCACAGCGTGGCCATTGATGATTTCGGCGTCGGCTTCTCCAGCCTGCAGTACCTGGAGCAGCTGCCACTGGATGCGCTGAAGATCGACAAGTCGTTCATCGATGCGATCGGCACCGAGAGCGCGACCAGCCCGGTGACGCCGCACATCATCGACATGGCCAAGGAGCTGGGCCTGTGGGTGGTGGCCGAGGGCGTGGAGACCGAGGCACAGCTGGCGTACCTGCATACCCGGAAGGTCGAGTTCGCGCAGGGCTGGCTGTTCTCGCGGCCGCTGCCACGGGATGAGTTCGTGGCATTCCACCACAAGCGGCAGCAGCGCTATGGCGCGGCGCGGGAGCACATGCAGAATCCGCGCAGCGTGCCGATCGAGCGTGAGGGAGTGGAGTAGGACGGCGAACGGCGGAGCCCCTCGTGGCGGGTCGCGTACTGCTATCCCAGGGCTGGCCGGGACGGTCGGGTTCGCGGGGGACGCCGTAAACCCGTCCATGGGGGCTTGGCCGCGGCATCCATGCCGCGGACACCCCCGCGAATCCGACCGCCCCGGCCTCTGACAGGTTCCTGCAGCGTCCCACCACGGAATCAACGGGAAAAGGCAAAAGCAAACGCGGGTCGCTGCGCTCGCTGGATCCACGCCATGCGTGGATGGCGTGGACCACGGTAGTGCCGGCCGCTGGCCGGCACCTCCGTAACGTTTGACCTGGGCCTAGGCCCAGGCCTTCGGCCGCGCCAGCAGCCATGCAGCGCTCGCCGCCAGCAGCAGCAACGGCAGCCATCCCAACTGGTTCGGGCCGCCCGCCTGCAGCAGCACACCCCCTGCAACGCCTCCGGCGGCGATGGCGAGGTTCCAGCCGGTCACCAGCATCGACTGCGCCAGATCCGCGGCGGCACCCGCACGCCGTGCCAATGCGGTCTGGAACAACGTAGGCACCGCACCGAAGGCCACGCCCCACAGGATCGTCGCCAGCAGCAGCGCGGTCGCGTCGCCCGGCCACAGCAGCAGCGCCAGCACCGGCACGATGAAGCCGATCACCGCCGCCCACACCAGCGTGCGCAGATGACGGTCCACGCCCCAGCCGGCAATGCCGATGCCGGCGATGGCGGCCACGCCAAAGGCCAGCAGCAGGCGGTCCAGCCACGGGCCGGCGCCGGCCTCCACCGCCAGCGGTTCGATGTAGGTGTAGAGCACGTTGTGCGCCAGCACGTACAGCACCATCACCAGCAGTGCACTGCGCACGCCCGGCATGCGCCACACCGTGCCCAGCGGTATGCGCCGGCCGGCACCGGCGGCGGGCAAGGCCGGCAGTGCCCAACGCGCATACGCCAGCAGCCCCACGCCCAGCACGCTCATCAGCGCGAATGCCCAACGCCAGCCGATCTGCTGGCCCAGCAACGTACCGGCCGGTACACCCAGTGACAGCGCCAACGGCGATCCGACCATCGCCACCGCGATTGCCCGGCCCTGCAACGACGGCACCACCATGCGCGCGGTGTAACCGGCCACCAGCGACCACAGCAGGCCACCACTCACGCCGGCCAGGAAACGCGCGGCCAGGATCAGCGGATAGCTGCTGCTCAGTGCGGTCAGCGTGTTGACCAGCACGAAGCCGGCAATCGCAGCGAGCAGCAAGGGGCGTCGCGGCAGGCGCTGGGTCAGTGCGGTCATCGGCAATGCGGCCATCACCGAGCCCAGTGCGTACACGCTGACCAGCTGGCCGACCGCCGCATCACTCACACCAAGGCTGTCGCCCATCGGCCGCAGGACACCGGCCGGCAGGGTCTCGGTCAGCAGAGTGATGAAGCCGCCACCGGCCAACGCCAGCAGGCCGGCCCATGGCAGGCGCGTGGCTTCACCGGCGGGGCTGGCTGCATCGATGGCATGGCCGCTCATCGCACGGTCCCCACATCGGCATACACCGCATCGCGCAGTTGATCGACGAAGGCACCGTCCATGCCTTCGTACAGGGTGTTGGTCAGCGCCACCACGCTCAGCCCGCGCACAGGATCGACAAACCAGCTGTGCCCGTAGGCACCGCCCCAACGCCATGTACCTGCGTTCTGCGGCGTGCCGCTTGCGGCCGCATCGCGCAGCACCGCAAAGCCCAGGCCGAAGCCCCAGCCGGCCGGTTCCGGCGGTCCCTGCTCGCCGACCTGCGGGCTGGCCATCTCCGCTGCCAGTGCGGGCGGCAGCAGGCCTGAACGCTGCACATCACGCAAGGCTTCCAGCACCGCCATCACGTCATCGGCGGTACCGACCAGGCCGGCCCCGGCCGAGGGGAAACGGCTGGCATCGGTGGCGCGCGCGAGGCTGTATTCGATGCCGACCGTACCCTCGAACGGAGCGACCACCTCGCCTTCCTGCAGGCGATGCGGCTGCGGCGCGTCGCTTACATAGGGCGTGGCCAAGCGTGCCGCGATGCGCGCAGCAAAGGCGGTGTCGCGCAGGCCCAGCGGTGCGGCCAGCAAGCGCTCGTACAGTGCCTGCAGCGTTTCACCCGTCGCTGCTTCGGCAACGGCACCGGCAACGTCCACGCCCAGCGAGTAGAGCCATTGGCTGCCCGGCGCGAACAGCAGTGGCGCCTGCGCGATGCGGCGCACGTTGTCGGCCAGGGAGAGCGGGTTCGCGTCCAGGCCATCGCTGACCCCAGCGCGCGCATACGGGCCGTCGGCATCGGCTTCGAGGAAGCGATAGCCCAACCCGCTACTGTGGCTGAGCAGCTGGCGCAGGCTGATCGGCGGCGTGCTGCCGTCGGCCAGTGCCGGGCGGAAGTCCGGCAGCCAGCGCTGCACCGGCATATCGAGGTCGAGCACGCCCTCTGCTACCAGGCGCAGGATCACCGTGGTCAGCAGCGGCTTGCTCACCGATGCCAGCCGGAACAACTGGTCGCGCTGCATCGGCGTGGCCGACTCGCGATCGGCCAGCCCGGTCGCGCTGGCGTGGCGCAGCACACCGTGCTCGCGCACCAGCACCACCGCACCGACCAGGCGCTGCGGGTGCACCTGCTGCAGCAGCCGCTGCACCGATGGCAGCGTCGGCGCGGGTTCAAGGGAAGGAGCGGCATTCATCGCGGGAATCCGTGGGGAGAGGCCCGCCACGTTAGGCAGCACGGCGCAGCGCAAAAAGCCGGTTGCCGCTCCGGGCATCATGGACCATGCAGTCCGCAATCGGCATGATGGCCGGAACTGCAAGGCCGCAACGGTCCCCACGCCACCCCGCACCACAGTGTTGCGATGGCGGAGCCGTCCACTACGGCCGCGCCGACCTACCCTGCCGCTTTCATCGCCCACACGCCCATGTCAGTCCTGGACAACCTCGCCAATCTGCAGACCTTCGTGCACGCGGCCGATACCCGCAGCTTCGTCGAGACCGGGCGCCTGCAGGGCATCTCGGCCTCGGCCGCTGGCAAATGCGTTGCCCGCCTGGAGCATGCGCTGGGCGTGCGCCTGTTCCACCGCAGCACGCGCAGCATCACCCTCACCGCCGAAGGCCAGCTGTTCCTGGCGCGTTGCCGGCGCATCCTCGACGAGCGCGATGCCGCACGCACCGAGCTGGCACAACCGCACGCCACGCCTCGCGGCACGCTGCGCATCGGCCTGCCGTTGGTGGGCGACCTGACCCTGCCGCTGATGGCCGAGTTCATGGCGGCCTACCCCGATATCCGCCTCGACCTCGATTTCAGTGATCGGCTGGTCGACGTCATCGAGGAAGGTTTCGATGCCGTACTGCGCGTCGGCGAGCCCAGCGACTCACGCATGAACGCACGACGCCTGGGTGTGTTTCCACGCCGCATCGTCGCCTCACCCGCCTACCTGCAGCGGCGCGGCACGCCGCGCACACCGGCCGATCTGATGCAGCACACGCTACTGCACTATCGCTTCCCCAGTACCGGCAAGCTGGAACTGTGGCCGATCCACTGGCCCGACCATGAAACACCGCAGGAGCTGCCGGTGCACATGGTGGCCAACACCATCGAAGCGCGGGTAGCGCTGGCACTGCGCGATATCGGCCTGGCGTTCGTGCCCGTGCACTCGGTGCGCGATGCACTGGCCGACGGCCGGCTGGTCACCGTTCTGGACGAGCATGTGCATTCCTGCGGCATCTTCCACCTGCTGTGGCCCTCCGGCCGCCACGTGCTTCCGAAGCTGCGGGTGTTCATCGACTTCGTCAGCGCGCGCCTGGAAACCGTGCCGTAGGAGATCGATCCACCCCATGCCCGGCCCACATTAGATCCACGCCATGCGTGGATGCCTTTGTAGAGTCGCGCCATCAAACCATTCAGCCAGCCCCGCTATACTGGCCGCTCATTCCTCCCAGAGGCTCGCGACCAATGCGCCATTGATGCCGCCGTCTTCCCACCAGACGGCCTGACTCTTCCCGCCCCTGCGCGCAGGGGAGAACCCGGCATCCATGGAGGTCGCATGACCCCGCATTCCCTCACGCTCGATCGCGTGTCGTATCGATTGGCCGACGGCCGCCCGCTGTTTTCCGATCTGGCGTTTTCCTTCGAACCGGTCGCCACCGGCCTGGTCGGTGCCAATGGCGCCGGCAAGAGCGTGCTCGCACGCCTGCTGGCCGGACGGTTGCTGCCCGACACTGGCCAGGTGCGCGGCAGTGGCCGCGTGTTCCTGTTGCCGACGCCCGGCTATCCACCCGCCGGCACGGTCGGTGAACTGGCCGGCGTCGGCGCGGAACTGGCTGCACTGCAACGCATCGAAGCCGGCAGCGTGGACGAGGCCGACTTCGCCTGCGTCGGCGACCGCTGGGATCTGCGCGAACGCCTGCAGCAGCAATGGCGGGCGCTTCGGCTTCCCGACGACCTCGATCCCGCCCAGCCGGCCGCGCGCCTCAGTGGTGGCCAGGCCATGCAGGTCGCGCTGTCCGGTGCCTGGGCCAGCGGTGCCGATTGGCTGATCCTGGACGAACCCAGCAACCACCTCGATGCACGCCATCGCCAACAACTGTACGAACGGTTGCAGCAGTGGCGCGGTGGCCTGCTGGTGATCAGTCATGATCGCGAACTGCTGGCGCACATGCAGCAGATCGTCGAGCTCGACGCGCGCGGGCTGCATCGCTATGGCGGGCCGTGGCAGCACTACGCCGATGCGCGCGCCGCCGAGCGCGAAGCTGCCGCCGCCCAGCTCGACCATGCGCGCGCCCAGCACCGCCAGCAGCAACGCAGCGCGCGCGAACAGCACGAACGGCAACAACAACGCCAGGCGCGTGGTAACCGCGATGCGAAGCAGGCCAACCAGGCCCCGATCCTGCTCGGCCGGCAGAAGCAGCGCGCCGAGGCCAGCCACGGCCGCGCACAACAGGTGCAGGCCGAACGCCTGCAGGCCAGCGCAGAGCATCTGCGCGCAGCGGCATCGGCGGTGCACGCGGCGCCGGAACTGGCACTGTTCGCCGGTGCGGGTGACCGTGGCAGCACGCGCCTGCTGCAGGCCGAGGCGCTGGTGCTGCCACATGGCTGCAGTGCACCGTTGCAGCTGGAGATCCGTCGCGGCCAGCGCATCGCCGTGGTCGGTGACAACGGCAGCGGCAAATCGACCCTGCTGCGTGTGTTGGCCGGCCAGCTGCCTGCACGCAGCGGCACCGTGCAACGGCATGCGCCACTGGCCCTGCTCGACCAGCAGCTGCTGGGGTTGTCCGGCGAGCGCAGCATCCTCGACACCGTGCAGGCCGCCAACCCGGGCGCGGACCCAGGCGAGCTGCGCACGCGGCTGGCCCTGCTAGGGCTGGATGCACAGCGCATCCAGCGGGCAGCCCGCAGCCTCAGCGATGGCGAACGCGTGAAAGGTGCGCTGGCCAGCGTGCTGTACGCCGATCCCGCGCCCCAGCTGTTGCTGTTGGACGAACCCGGCAATGCGCTGGACCTGAGCGCATTGCAGGCGTTGGAGGAACTGCTTGCGGCGTGGCCGGGCGCGCTGCTGATGGTGAGCCACGACCGGCACCTGCTGCAGGCATTGCGACCAACCCACGTACTGCAGGTGAGCACCGGGGGTTGGCAGTGGCGTGACGCCTTGTAGATCCACGCCCTGTGTGGATCGACTCGGGGCGGGCAGTGCCGGCCGCTGGCCGGCACACCCCGAACCCTCAGCGCCCGCTCAGCGCTTCCACACCGGGAACGCCTGCGGCAACTGCTGCCACAGCAATGGCCCCGCACGCAGCTCCTGGTCGTTGAGCAGGCACGCATCCAGCTCCGCACGCACCGCGCGCTCATCCATGTGCACGCCAATCACCACCAGTTCCTGGCGACGGTCGCCCCACAAGGGATGCCACAGCCGTTGCATCGCCGCGTGCGCGGCCGAATCCGGGAATTCTTCCGGCCCCGGCAGCGGCGCGCTCCAGCAGTCGGCCTGCTGCCGCGCCCATCCCAGGTCGCTGTAAGGCAGCGGCGTGGGCGGCAACAACGGCGCGGTATCTTCCAGCCCGGCCCGCACGCGGTCACGTGCGGCGTACCAGAAGCCCGCCGCCTGCGTGCGCGTCGCAGCGCCCACGGTGTTCAGCTCACCCACCCAGTCCATGCGGTTGGCCAGCCAGAACCAGCCTTTGCTGCGGATCACGCCGGGCATGCCGGACTGCAGCGCGCGGGCGAAGCGCGCCGGGTGGAACGGACGTCGCGAGCGGTAGACGAAGCTGCCGATGCCGTACTCCTCGGTTTCCGGTGTGTGCTCGCCCCGCAGTTCCTTCACCCAGCCCGGCGCACGTTGCGCACGCTCCATGTCGAAGCGACCGGTATCCAGCAGCTCGGCCAGCGGCACATCGCCGAAGCTGGACAGCAGCAGCTTGGCGTCGCGGTTCAGCCCGCGCAGCACGGCCAGCGTGTCCTGCAGCACTTCGTCATCCACCTGGTCCACCTTGCTGACCACGATCACGTCGGCGAATTCGACCTGCTCGCACAGCAGGTCAACCACACCCCGGTCGTCATCCGGGCCGGCCTGCTGGCCGCGCTCGGCCAGGCGCAGGGTCGAACCGAAGTCGGCAAGGAACGCGCTGCCGTCGACCACCGTCACCATCGTGTCCAGCCGCGCGATGTCACTCAGGCTGAAGCCATGCTCGTCGCGCACCGCGAAGGTGGCCGCCACCGGCATCGGTTCACCGATGCCCGTCGATTCGATCAGCAGATAGTCATAGCGACCTGCATCGGCCAGACGCCGCACTTCCTGCAACAGGTCGTCGCGCAGCGTGCAGCAGATGCAGCCGTTGCTGAATTCCACCAGCGTTTCTTCGGTGCGGCGCAGCTCGGCGCCACCTTCGCGCACCAGCTGCGCATCGATGTTGACCTCGCTCATGTCATTGACGATGACCGCCACGCGCAGGCCTTCGCGGTTGCGCAGGATCTGGTTGAGCAGGGTGGTCTTGCCGGCCCCCAGGAAGCCGGACAGTACGGTGACCGGAAGGCGACGGTCGGCGCGGGAAACAGTGTTCATGTCGGAGCGGGTTGGCTGCGGAATGAAAATGTTACCTTATAACAATTGTTGCGCAAGGAACCTCCCCCGATGAAGTCGCCGTCTGCCGCCCTGCTTGATGCCGGCGCGGTCGCCCTGTCCAGCCTGTGCCTGCTGCACTGCCTGGCGCTGCCCCTGCTGGCCGCCGCGCTCCCCCTGTTCGGCACCTGGGCCGAAGCGGAATGGGTGCACTTGCTGTTCGTGGCCATCGCCCTGCCGCTGACCGGCTACGCGCTGTGGCGGGCCGAGCGACGTCACCCGCTGCCGGTGCTGGCCTGGGCCACCGCCGGCGCCGGTCTGGGCCTGTTGCTGGCCGGCGCGCTGGCGCTGCCCTCACATGACTGGGAAACGCCGATGACGGTCACCGGCAGCCTGCTGCTGGCCGCAACGCATATCTGGAACGCGCGGCACCGGCACGGGGGTAGAGTCGACTGTTAGTTGTGATCTCTCTGTACGTTGTTCATCCGGGACATCTTTGGAAAATGGTGGTTACCACACCTCTCCAGACCCCAAAGAGCCCGGATGAACCACTATAAAAATGCCCGTT
>NZ_JACIUW010000052.1:0-556 GCF_014145825.1 Stenotrophomonas sp. I18B00994
CTCCCTGGTGAAATTAGCGCTGTGGAACCACCCGATCCCATCCCGAACTCGGAAGTGAAACGCAGCTGCGCCGATGGTAGTGTGGCTCAAGCCATGCGAGAGTAGGTCATCGCCAGGGTTTACACCCGAGAACCCCGCTGCATGCGCAGCGGGGTTTTCCTTTTTTTGCAGGCACCCGGTTTCGACCTGGACTTGCGGCAACAACTTCACGAAGAGCTTCAAGTTCCTCCAACAAGTTGTTGACAAAGCTGAAAGGCCTGCCATAATAGGCGGCTCGCAACGACGAAAGACCTTCGGGTCCAACGACGAAGCAGCATCGGCAACAACGTCCACTCCGGTGAGACGGCCTTGAAAAAAGGTGTTGACGAAGCGGAAAAGCCGGCTATAATGGGCGGCTCGCTACGAAGGAAACTTCGCAGCACACGGGAACGGCGCTGAGGCCACTTCCCAAGATCTTTGAAAGTATGCGCAGGTATCTTGTGAAGGCGCCTGCAGGAAGGATGATTGTCCATCTTGCAGACGTTTGATCAAGCAACTATTAATTGTTTTAAAGCAA